>CAZHWK010000334.1:0-2356 GCA_964536405.1 uncultured Oscillospiraceae bacterium | reverse complement strand
AGGATGATGGTCAGCATTGCCAACCCTCCTCACGCACCTGGAACGCATCGCCGAGTTGCACGGTATCTGGGTAGTTGGCCTGGGTAGCCTGAATGGCATACTTGTCGATTTCGGTGGCGTAGTACCTGACCACGTTAGCCCCCAACTTGTCCAGAGCTATATGTCCACAGCTCATACCGTCATACATGGACATTACTTCCACAGGCTCCGTGGTAATCCCCGGAATGTGGGAAAGGATGTGGGCGATTACGTCCACAGTCCAGCCGTTGCCCAGCATTTTGTATGCCTGTGTGTCACTCACTGGAAAAACATAGCTTTCCGGCACGGTCTGGAGGCGCATACATTCCCGCACGGTCAATTTTCTGATTATGTAATATCCGTCGGCCAACTTAATGGGGTATCGTCTGTCCTTGATGGTAATAAGCCCGCCGCGCACCTCATAAATAGGTTGTTCTTTGCCGGTTGCCGGTTCAATGATTTTCATTTTGTATGCGTGTCCCGCAATGACAGATGGTGATTTTACATCATCGAAATAAACCGTGTGCCCCTGCGCTGTGCCGGATCCATCTTTGTATGAACATCTGATATTCTGATCAGTTATCACAACATCACAGTCGTGGAGTGGGCTATACTCTATTGGGGCAGGGATAGCATATAGTCCAGTGGCCGCCCCATCTGCACCACCGCCATTTGGGCGGGCTAAAATTGGAACGCTTTTCTCTTCAACCGCATAAACACGGCTTGACTGGTGATTTTTTACCTCTCCGTCTTTAGTTGGCATAGTCCCAACCCGGACAGGCTCCGCTACGCACGTCTTGCGGTCCACCGCATTAGCCACCAGATTGCGGATGCCGTCCTTGTAGTAGGTTGCCCGTAGACACTGGGCTTTTCCGTCGGCGGTGATGTTGACTGGCTCGGCTGCCATAGGAGCAGGGAAGTGCCCACCGTCTATAGCGTTAGTCGCTGACGCTTTGTAGTAATTCGCTTTCAGCGTGTAGCCCTTTTCCCGCCAGCACACCCCACTCTCCAGAATATCCCGCAGAAGAATGCCTTGGTCGTCCGGCTGTTCCACATCTACTTGGCTATATGTACCGTCAGGCTCCCGACGTCCCACCCAGTAAAGCCGTTGTCGGCTCTGTGCGCTCACCAGGGCTGAATTTATCAGTACCGGCTCCACGCCAAATTCCTTGGTGATTTGCGCCCGAATGGCTGGGGACATGGATTTGTTGTTTTCGTACAGGAAATAGTCCGGCTTGTATGTATCCCGCGCAATGCGGTAGTTGAGGAACAACTCCCAGCCAAGGCCGGACGGCTCTGTTTCCCGGTTTTTGGTCTGGGCAATGCTCCAATGGGTGCACGGGCTTCCGCCCAATAAAATTTTCATCGTAATTTCCTCCACGTCTGGAGGTGCGCGCGCACTGGTATCACCCCGCGGGGTGCTCCTGATTATTTTGTGATTATCTTCGTCTGCTCCGGGGCCTTCTCCACAACGCTCACAACCCGGCTATCCCCGAAGCGCTCTAAGTACATGGCTACTCCAGCTGTTCCACGGTTTTCCCCAGCCCGAAGGATTGGAACAATGCCCTCCGGCCTCCCTTCAGCGCCCACAAAACAGAGGCCTTCTGGTGCGGCTTCAAAGCTGGGGAGAGTTCCTGCTCCGATACGGAAAAGCCAGTTTCCGGTGCTACTCGAATTTTGCTTTTCATAAAATCAAGATAATTCATACTCTCTCCTCATCATGCCACTCCTCCCACCGCTGGGCCATCAGCGGTGTAATGCCCAGTGCCTTGGCAAGTGCCTTGCGGCTGAAACAGCGCACCGCGGCAGCCTCATACGTTGCCCTGTCATAGCCTCGCGGCTTGGTGGTCATCCCATCCGGGATGGAGTTGAAATACTGCCACACCCCGCAACGGGCACCCTGTCCTTTGCAGTTTCCCTCTGGCACGTTGCAGGAAGCGCAGAAGTTCACATCCTCCTGGCTTTCCGCGCCAGGAATGTATTTTGGCCGCTCCATGGCATCCAGGCTGTGCCACGGCTTACAGGCTCCCTTGGTCCCATATGGCTCCAAGGTGATGATGCTGTCGTAAATCATGGGGCTACCCCAGCCTTCGCCGTGCATACTCGGCCATCAGCAGGGCCTCGGCCATGCCGTCATGCTCCTTGCGGCAACGGTCGCTTCGCAGCAGGGACACCGTAGGGAAAAGCCGCTTACAGACGGCGATAGAGCTGTTCTTGTCCCCGGTGATGGAAAATTCCTTTTTCCACTTTTGGGGCCGCACAAGCTCATAAGGGATGCGATGTGCCTGCAAAACACCCCGGATAAAGCCAAACCCCTGACCGAAGGTGAACATGCTGG
>CAZHWK010000333.1:0-2368 GCA_964536405.1 uncultured Oscillospiraceae bacterium | reverse complement strand
ATCTTTGGTGGACGGGGTCATCGGCTACGGCAACAAGATGGGGGAAGGCTGGCTTCTTACCGCCGAAATGCTGGAGCTTATTCACTCGGGCACCCCCAATATCGTTTGCACCCAGCCCTTTGGCTGTCTACCCAACCATATTGTGGGCAAGGGGATGATTCGTAAGCTCAAGGACGATTATCCCTATTCCAATATTGTGGCCATTGACTATGACCCCGGGGCCACCAAGATTAACCAAGAAAACCGAATTAAGCTTATGCTTGCCAACGCCAAGGCCATGGCCAAGCAGGAAACTCACGCCACACAGCTAACCGAAAAAAAAGAAAGCCTTCCTGTCTAGGAGGGCTTTCTTTTTCTTTGGTCGCTTCGCTTCCAGTTTATCGGTTGAAAAAAGGACTCCCCCGTTTCCGGCTGCAAACAGTGTGGGGGGTATATCGCCCCCGCAAGAGGGAAATACCCATCCCCGTTCCGAACATCCCCGCTTTTTCAAGAAAAAAGCCCCCCGGCCTTCTCTCCAAGGCCGGGGGACTTTTTTATTTGTTTTGGAGAGAGTTCGGAAACTTATTTCGAAGCCTGATTGGCAGCGTGAATGTCAGCAGCCTCAGTGGCTCCATCGCTCTTGCCGATGAAGGTCAGCACAGCCAGCAGGACCACGATGACCACAGGCAGTGCAATCAGAGCCATGCCGAAGGTGGCCAGGAAGCCAGCCAGCAGATAGCCGGCGGCGGACACGGCGGCCACGGTCAGAGCATAGGGCAGCTGAGTCTGGACGTGGTTGATGTGGTTGGACTGAGCACCGGTGGACGCCATGATAGTGGTGTCCGAAATGGGGGAGCAGTGGTCGCCGCAGACAGCGCCGGCCAGGCAGGCACCGATGGCGACCATCAGCATCTGACCCATCATGGGCTCGCCGTTGGCACCCATAACGGGGGGATACACGGCAACCACGATGGGGATGAGGATGCCGAAGGTGCCCCAGGAAGTGCCGGTGGCGAAAGCCAGACCGCAGGCGATCAGGAAGATGACGCAGGGCAGGATGGCCTGAATGGCACCGGCGGAGCTAGCCACCACGCCAGCCACGAACTCACGAGCACCCAGCTGCTTGGTCACGCCGGAAATGGTCCAAGCAAAGGTCAGAATCATCAGAGCGGGAACCATCTGCTTGAAGCCCTCGGGCAGGCAATCCATCAGCTCGGTAAACTTCATGGAACGACGAATGATGTAGAACACGAAGATGACCAGCAGGGACACGAAGGAACCTCTGGACAGACCATCGGGAGCGGAACAGTTGGCAAAAGCCTCCTGAATGGACACGCCGCCCTCAAAGAAGCCGCCGGTGTACATCAGGCCAGCCACGCAGCCGATGATGAGGATGATAACGGGAATAACCAGGTCAATGACCTTGCCGTTGGGGTTGAACTTCATCTCGCTTACGCCGGCATAGGGCCGGTCGGGCGTGGTGTACAGGTCGCCCTTCACAGCATTGACCTCGTGGGTGCGCATGGGGCCGTAGTCAATGGAGCGGAAGGAGGTGTAGAACACCATGATGAGGGTCAGAATGGCATAGAAGTTGTAGGGGATGGCCTGGATGAACAGCTGGAAGCCGTCATACCCTTCCACGATACCAGACACGGCCGCCGCCCAAGAGGAGACGGGCATCATGATACACACGGGAGCGGCAGTGGCGTCGCAGATGTAAGCCAGTTTGGCGCGGGACACGTTATGGCCGTCGGTGACGGGACGCATCACGTTGCCGGTGGTCAGGTTGTTGAAGTAGTCGTCAACACCCAGCACAATGCCCAGGGCCATGGTGGCCAGCATAGCACCGTTACGGGTCTTGATTTTGTTGCGGGCCCAGTCACCGTAAGCCTTGGAACCGCCAGCCCGAATCATCAGAGCCACGATGGTACCCAGGATGATCAGGAAGATGACGATGCCCAGGTTGTCGGAAACCGAACCGATCATCACCCCGAAGAAGTTCTCCACAGCACCGACCACACTGAAATCGGCCACCATGAAGGAACCCACGATGATGCCCAGGAACAAGGACGAATACACTTCTTTGGTAATCAGAGCCAAACCGATGGCGATGACAGGGGGCAACAGTGCCCAGGGGGTGGCCCACAACGCAGGCTCTCCACCCTCCGTTGCGGATGCGGTGATAACGAGTGTGGCCAGCGCCACAAGGACTGCTAAGAGAAAGATACCGTGCTTTCTTTTTGCGATATGCATACTCTACCTCCCATAGTTCTGCGTTGCGCCCAAAGGCGCATGGTATTTTTCTCTCTCTCCGTTTTTTAGAATAGCACATTTCCCGCCCGGATGCAAGCCATTTTCACAACCAAAATCACTTTCTCGCTTTCATTTT
>CAZHWK010000332.1:0-2379 GCA_964536405.1 uncultured Oscillospiraceae bacterium | reverse complement strand
AGCGGGGCCATTCTGGACGTGCTGGAGCTGGATGCCGCCTCCAACAACGGCGTGGACCAGGTCCGTGCCCTGCGGGACGAGGCGGTTTATACCCCCGCCGCCGTGCGTAAGCGGGTCTATATTGTGGACGAGGTTCATATGCTCTCCACCGCTGCCTTCAACGCCCTTCTGAAAATTTTGGAGGAGCCGCCCGCCCACCTCATGTTTATTCTGGCCACCACCGAGCTTCACAAGGTGCCCGCCACCATCAAATCCCGGTGTCAGCAGTTCGCCTTTAAGCGGCTGCTGCCCGGGGATATTTCTCACCACCTGTCCAAGGTGGCTGCCGCAGAGGGCATTGACCTTACCGGTGAAGCCGCCGCCCTGCTGGCCCGTCTGGCCGACGGGGGGATGCGGGACGCCATGAGCCTTTTGGACCAATGCTCCGGTCTGGGTGGAAAGGTGGACGAGGGGGAGGTCCTTTCGGTTCTCGGCCTGGCTGGGAATGTGGAGACCGCCAATCTGATGACCAAACTGGCAAGCGGAGACGGAGCCGGTGCCCTAGAAAGCCTGGACCGCCTGTATGCAAACGGTAAAAAGGTGGATGCCCTTCTGGGGGAGTTGTCCGCCCTGGTGCGGGACCTGCTCATCCGCAAAACCGCCCCCACCGCCGGGACCGCCCTTATGACCGGGGGCTACTATGACGAAACCACCATGCGTTCCCTGTCCGAGGGCCTGTCCTCGGCTCGGCTGGTGGGAATGTTGAGCCTGCTGCAAAGCACGGCGGCCGACCTGCCCCGAAGCGTCAACCAGCGCACCGATGCCGAGCTTTGCCTGCTCCGTCTGGCTGATGAAACTCTGGACGGAAGCATCACCGGCCTAACCGCCCGCCTGTCCCGGCTGGAAGAGGCTATGGCAGGTGGTGTGGCTCCCGTTCCCCGGACGGCCGATCCGGTAAACCCGGCCCGGCCCCCGGGTGCTCCCGCTGCCCCGACGGGACAGGATTTGCCTCCCTGGGATATGGAGGCTCCCCCCGTGCCGGTGGAGCCCAAGCCCCAGCCAAAACCGGAACCCGCACCAAGGCCCGCTCCGGCACAGGTTTCCAAGTCCGCTTCTGAACCTGTGGCGGCCGTGTCGGCCCCTTCGGCCGACGGCTCATTCTGGAAAACCCTGGTGACCGGCCTGCGGGGCAAGGTGGGCATGGCGGAATACCCCTTCCTCTCCAATTCTGCCGCCGTGACCGGGGTGGTGGAGGGGGATACCCTCACCCTCTGGGCCGACAGCGAGATGATTAAGACCCTGCTCAATAAGCCGGCGGTCACCGACCTGGTGGCCCAGGCGGCCACGGCCCGGCTTGGCTACTCCATCCGGGTTGTATGGAAGGTGGGCAAGGCCCCGGCGGTGACAACCCCGGCTCCTGCACCCGCCCCTGCGGCGGAGCCTGCCGTTTCCGAGTTTGACGCTCTGGACGACCTGCTGGCCGACAGTGAGCAGTTTGGCGATATTATTGTGACCGAATGACAAAAGCCCCGCCCATGTGCAATGCATGGGCGGGGCTTTTTCTCTTGTGCTGAAACCGCTGGGGACGGTCTGTGGAATGTTTATGACTGAGGGTTGGGGGACAGGGACTGATGAATGGCGGCGGCAGCCTTTTTGCCAGCCCCCATGGCCAGAATGACGGTGGCGGCCCCGGTGACTGCATCCCCCCCTGCATAGACATGGGGGCGGGTGGTTTCCATGGTGTCCTCACAGACCACCAGACAGCCCTTTTGATTGGCCTCCACCCCGGGGGTGGTGGAGCGGATGAGAGGGTTGGGGGAGGTGCCAAGGCTCATAATTACGGTGTCCACATCCAGGATAAACTGGCTTCCGGGCACCTCCACAGGGCGGCGGCGGCCCGAATCGTCAGGCTCGCCCAGCTCCATGCGGATGCACTCCATGCCCTTCACATTGCCCCTGGCGTCGTCCAGAATTTGGGTTGGGTTGTGGAGCAGAAGGAACTCAATACCCTCCTCCTTGGCGTGGTGAATTTCCTCGGCCCGGGCGGGCATTTCAGCCTCACTTCGTCGGTAGACCACATAAACGTGCTCGGTGCCCAGCCGCTTGGCGCAGCGGGCGGCATCCATGGCCACGTTGCCGCCCCCCACCACGGCCACAGATTTGCTGGGGCGGATGGGTGTGTCATACTCATCCAGATAGGCCTTCATAAGGTTGACACGGGTGAGGTATTCGTTGGCCGAATACACACCGCACAGGGCTTCGCCGGGGATGCCCATGAACATGGGAAGCCCGGCCCCGGAGCCGACAAAGACGGCCCGGTAGCCCTGCTCAAACAGCTCATCGATGGTGCTGGTCTATGGCATCCCCCAATTCCGTCTGCCCAAAGAAATTGTGCAGGAT
>CAZHWK010000331.1:0-2382 GCA_964536405.1 uncultured Oscillospiraceae bacterium | reverse complement strand
TTGCAGAAATACGGTTAATGTGGGGATGCTGGTGCCAAGATTAAAACCCATAATGGTCTCCTTTTACATGGTGTCAGAGCCGATGCAGGGGGATACAAACAGATGCTTGTCCAAATCGGCGATGGAAATTTGGCTTAGGCGGTTTAGGCACAAAGTGTTTAGTTCGTCCAGCACGGTATCCATCACAGAACCCATACTGGCCGAGATATGACACTCGCAGTCCTGGTTGCCGCTGTGCCAGCCTGTGTCCACAAAGCGGACCTCCAAGGCCCGGGCGATGTCGGCCAGGGTAATGGATGCGGGGTCGCCGTCAAAGCGGCAGCCCCCTTCACTTCCTTCCTTGGTGGCCAGCAGTCCCGCTTTTTTCAGCCGGGCATTGACCTTGCGGACACGGGCGGCATTGGTGCAGATATTTTCGGCCAACTCCTCGCTGGAGAGGACGGTGGCCTTATGGTTGAGATAAACAAGGGCATGGACGGCTACGCAGAAGTCGCTGTTCAAGCGTGACCCACCTCCATGAGGTACTCCTCAATGAAGTGGGATGCGGTGGCTCCGTCGGCTGTTGCGGTGACAATCTGGCGCAGGGGCTTGGTACGGACATCCCCCACGGCGAATACGCCTGGAATGTTGGTGCGGGTACTTTCGTCGGCCACCAGATAGCCCGCCTGGTCCAGCTCCACCTGACCGGCAAAAAGCTCAGTGTCGGGCACACGGCCCACGGCCACAAAAACCCCCTCGCAGGCAAGCTCACTTTCCTGGCCGGTAACCGTGTCGGTCAGCTTCAGGCCGGTGAGCCGCTGGTCAAAGAGAAGCTCGGTGACTTTGCTGTTCCAGCGGATGTCGATGCCGCTTTGCTCCAGGGCCTTCATATAAACCTGGGAGGCCCGAAGGGAATCCCGCCGGTGGATAAGGGTCACTTTTTTACAGAATTTGGCCAGCACCAGGGCATCGGCCACCGCACTGTTGCCGCCGCCCACCACGGCCACTTCCTTGCCCCGATACATCATACCGTCACAGGTGGCGCAGTAGGTGACCCCACGGCCCCGCAGGGCATTTTCGTTGGGAAGGCCCAGCTCACGGGGGTAGGCCCCGGTGGCCAGAATGACGGCATGGCCCAAAATCTCCCCCTCGGAGGTGGTGAGCCGCTTGGGAGTTTCGGTCAGGTGGGCGGCGGTGACCTCGGCCAGAAGAGTTTTCACCCCAAACCTTTCGGCCCCCTGCTGCATTTTCATGCCAAGCTCAAACCCATCCACCCCGTCCTCAAAGCCGGGGTAGTTATCCACCTGGCCGGTGGTGGCCATCTGGCCTCCGGCCGAAAGCTTTTCCAGCACGACCACGCTCATGCCCGCCCGGGCACAGTAGAGGGCGGCAGTATAGCCGCCGGGGCCGCCGCCTACAATGACAACGTCATACACAGAATTACTCATATCCATCCGCCTTTCTTCCTGTTAGCCTTGTTACACTTGACCGTCGGCATTGAGCCAGGCGGTAATTTGAGCCTTGGAACCGGGAGCCACCAGGGCATCGCCCACCTGCTTACCGTCCTTAAACAGGAGCAGGGAGGGAATGGTTTCCACCTCAAACCGGGTGGCCAGAGCCTCGTCGTCGTCAATGTTGACCCCGGCCACGGTGACGCTGCCCTCCAGCTCGGCGGTCAAAGCCTCCATAATGGGGGTAATCCGGCGGCAGTAGCCGCACCAGGGGGCCCAGAAGTCCACCAGAACGGTACCCGAGGCAATGGCTTCGTCAAAGCTATCGGTATGCAAAGTAGAAATATTCATACTCTATTCTCCTTTTATAACTGTAATTTTTTCGTGTTCAGTTTATACTGTAATCATAAATGATACAGTTTGAAAAGTCAAGGGGAAATTTAGTATTCCCGAAAAAAGAAGCCGCCCTGATGGGCGGCTTCTTTTTTTATCTTAATATTACACCAGCAGGTTCAGCTCGGTGGCGGGGTCGAAGAGGTGGAAGAGGTCGGAGGGGAAGGTAAACTTGACCTCAGTGCCGTAGGGGATGCCGGCCCGATACTCGGAGGGAAGCTCGGTGGTGGGGATGCGCAGGACCACATCCTTGCCCTCGGCATTCACATGGAGATAAATCTCGCTGCCCATCATCTCGGACACATCCACGGTGGCTGTGATGGTGTGGGCCCCGCCCTCGGGGGCGAAGTGGACATGCTCGGGGCGAATGCCCACGGTCACTTCCATGTCGCCAATGCCCTTGTCGGACAAAATTTTGCTGGCGGCCTCGGTAACCTCCATCACGGCCCCATGGGTAACCAGGTGATACTTGGCCCCATCCTTCTCGATTTTTCCGTCGAAGAAGTTCATCTGGGGGGAGCCGATAAAGCCGGCCACGAAGATGTTGGCGGGGTGGTTG
>CAZHWK010000330.1:0-2391 GCA_964536405.1 uncultured Oscillospiraceae bacterium | reverse complement strand
GCCTTGGTACAGCCGCTTCATGCTCAGCGCATCCTCGGCCTGGGTCCCGGCACTTTCGCAGATGATGGTGGGGGACCAGCCCCGGCGGGCCAGTTCAGACATGAGAGGCTCCGGGTCGGGGCCGTAGCCGCCGTTATCCTCAAAGGTACGGTGCATTTTCTCCCCGCCGTTCACGGTAAACTCAATCTTGGAAAAATGGCTGTGGAAGCGGGAGGCCCGCTCCTTTCCCAGTACCTGCTCCATCCTGTCCAGCATCTTCACCGTAGCAGCCATACCGCAGTCGGCCCCAAAGCTGCGGGCGTACAGGTGGCCGAAGTCCACCGTAGGCAGCAGCCGTTCGTCCAGAGTACAAAGCTCCAGCACCTCGTCCAAATCCCCAAGCTGGCCCACCTTACCCATAGTCTCGGGACAGAGGGCAATATGTCCAAAGCCCGCCTCATCACAGCGTCGAATGACCTCGGGCAGAACCGCCATAGCGATGGCCTGGGCCTCCCCCCTGCTTCGCTTCATGAGGGCCCCGGTATGGATGACCACCCTTGTGGCCCCCATCCAATCGGCGGCCCGGCAGGCATCCAGGACGTACCCCGCCGTTTTATCCACCGTGTCGGCATTGGCCAGATTGATGAAGTAAGGGGCATGGAGGGAGAGGGCAATGCCCGCTTCCCGGGCCTTTTGACCCAGCTTACGGGCGGTTTCCTCCCCCACGTTGACCCCCTTGCCGCACTGGTATTCATAGCAGTCCAGGCCAAAGTCCCTGATCCAGCCCGGTGCGTCCAGAGATGATTTATGTTTGGCGGAAAAGCTGTCGGAATTTCCCGCCGGTCCAAGTTTTACGCTCAATCTTTCATTCCTTTCTTCGCCATCAGCCGCATGGGCCACTCGGCGGCATAGCGCAGATAGCGGCCCGGATTTCCTTTTAATTCAATGGGCTCCACCAGCACCACGGGAATTCCCGCCCGCTTGGCCCCCAGCACGTCGGTAAAAATCTGGTCCCCCACCATCAGGGTTTCACGGGGGTTACAGCCGGTCTGCTCCATGGCCTGCAAAAAGCCACGGATCCCCGGCTTGCCCGAGTGACGGACATAGCCGATGCCCAAATCGTCGCAGTAATGGGGCACCCGGGTTGCCTTGCGGCTGTTGGAAACCACGAAGAGGGTAATCCCCTGCCCCGCCAGTTCCTCCTTCCACTGACGAACCCGGTCGGTGGGTATCTCGGAGGAATAGGGCGTCAGCGTATTATCCAGGTCGGCCAGCAGAAGCCGGACCCCATGCCGGGCCAATTGCTCGGGCTTCAGGTCAAAAATGTCCCGCACCCGGCGGTCGGCCACCAGAGAAAATGCCATACTTGCCCTCCACTTTGTCCTATTTTCTTCCCCTTGGGAATAAGATGGCGTATACAGGATGGACGCTGAGCCATCTATCCCGAACGGCCGCACAGCGGTCATACACCATCTGGTGATTATACCACACCAAAGGAATACGGACAAGGGGGTACCCCAGCATGCAGCTTATTCTTACCACGCCGCCCGACCAGCTCCGGCAGGCACAGGACTATCACCAAACCATCGCCCACATGGCCTACCGCATCGGGGGCGGGCCGCACCTGTTTCGTTCCAGTCAGCAAATCCCCCTCCGGGGCGGACTGATGGCCCTGGACGACCGGGGTTTCGACGGCCGGGGTGACCCCTCCGGCTTTTTTAGGGAGGTGATGCAGGAATGTACCGCCCGTCAGTTTACCGGCCTTCTGTGCGACTTTGAAAGCCGCTTCACCCCCGCCATGGCCCAGCTGTTGCAGCAGCTGGACGGCATGTGCCAAAAGCGAAAGCTGGCACTCTATGTCCCCGAATTTTATGGGGACCGCTGTCCCATTGCCCAGGTTCTGGTGTCCAGTGCCCTGTCCGGCGGCTCGCTGCGCCAGCGACTGGAGGAGGTCACCGAGCGGTTTGGCTCACAGCGGGTCACCCTGGCGGTGGAGCGGGTGGCCATGGACTTCTATCTCCCCTCCCCCACCGGACACGGGGAGGAACTTAGCCGGGAGGCCCTGCACACCCTCATGGAGCAGCGGGCCCCCTCGGTCTTTTTTTCCAGCGATTTATGCGCCCACTATTTTACTTACATGAGCCGCCAAAACGGAGCCCACTTCATCCTTTTTGACGATGCGGCCTCCATCCGCAAAAAGCTGGATTTGGCCCGGCAGGCCGGGATAGGCTCTGCCCTGCTGGCCTATCCCCAGGTGGACGACCTGCTCCCCGATATTCTGAGCCAGGGCAGGGCGGATTAACCCTCCAGCCCCAAAACAATCGTGCAGCCTACCTCAAAAAAGACAAGAAAGCACCGCATCCAACTGGATGCGGTGCTTTTTGTTTCTTAGAAGAACTTCTTCTTGTTTTT
>CAZHWK010000329.1:0-2403 GCA_964536405.1 uncultured Oscillospiraceae bacterium | reverse complement strand
GGATGCTTACGGCGCACTTTATCTGCGTCGGCAGGAGGTGGCCCTGCCACTGGCTTTCTTTTTGGGCTTTGAACTGGGGCAGACCTATGTTCGCTCCTGTGAGCCTTAAAAAAATCGCCCTCTTCCGAGGGCGAGAGATGTGCGGCGACCCCGCCACTGGGTGGGCTTTCGCCCCTTGCGAGGGGCGGGAGCGATGGCCGTCCGCCGGCCAGGGCAAGGAATTTCGCCCCCTGTGGGGGTCGAGGAACTTGCCGGGGTTGCCCCGGCGGGCATCCACCATTTCTTTTTTGTGCTTGTCAAAAAAGAAACGGCGGCCCAAAGAAAAAACCGTGGCACCACCCGCCCCTGGTCAAGTCTATCGATGGTGCTGTGCCCGCCTCCGGCGGTCAAGGGCCCTGTAAAACTAGACTTGACAGCCCCCGCAACATAGGAAGGCCCACAAAAATTCCCAGCCAGCCCCCCAATACGAAGCGGGAGATTTTATGTTTGCAAAGACAGTGCGGAGCACGTCGGGGGATACAGGAACTAGGCAGAAATGCGGGGCGGTCAATCGACATCGGGTACCGAAGAATGTCAGCCCCATTTTCTTTGGAAATCCAAAAGGCTTTTCTTTTCGCTAAAAGAAAAGTCGTTTGGCCCCCTGTGGCGGGGCCGCCACACGTTCCTCGCCCTTCGCAAGGGCGAAATCTCCCCTGCGGCGAGGTCGCCACACGTCTCCTCGTCCCCCAGGGGGGCAAAACTCTTACCCGCTGGAAAGCGGACAAAAGTTTACCCCAACAGCCTACGCAGTTTTTCCATCGCCCGCTTTTCCAGCCGGGACACCTGCACTTGGCTCACCCCCAGCACCTTGGATGCCTGGTCCTGGGTAAAATTCCGGTAATAGCGCAGCAGCACCACCTGCCGCTCCTTCTCGGGCAGATTTTCAATGGCCGAGCGGAGGGTAACCCGCTCCACCACATCCTCCTCCATATCGTTTCCGTCGGTGAGCATCCCCTCCAGGCTCAGGCCCTCGTCCCCGGTTTCACTTTGCAGGCTGGCCACCGAAGCGGTGGCGGTATCGGCGGCCGCAATGTCCTCCACCTCAATGCCCGTTTCAGCCGAAAGCTCGGACAAGGTTGGCTCCCGCCCCAGGGTATGACTGAGCTTGTCCCGGGCCATGCGAATGGTCAAGGCGTTTTCCTTGATGCTTCGGCTGACCTTTACCGTGCCGTCGTCCCGAAGAAACCGCCGAATTTCCCCCGCAATCTTAGGTACGGCATAGGTGGAAAACTGACAGCCATAGGCCGGGTCAAAGCCCCGCACCGCCTTCAAAAAGCCCAGGCACCCCAGTTGGTACAAGTCCTCGGTGTCCACCCCCCTGCCATAGTAGCGGCGCACCACGCTCCAGATAAGGCCCACATTTTCGGTCAAAAGGCCTTCACAGGCAACGTTATCGCCCTGGCGAGCCTTTTCCAGCAGGGCGGTACTTTCCCCAGTCACCGCCCTGCCCCCAGACGGCGGGCAATTTTTTTCCGCAGGGTGACGGTGGTCCCCTTTCCAGGCGCCGAACGAACCTTCATGGCATCGGTGAAGCTTTCCATAATGGTAAAGCCCATGCCGCTTCGCTCCTCATTTCCGGTGGTATACAAAGGCTCCCGGGCCTTTTCCACGTCAGGGATGCCCACACCATGGTCTTTTATCACCACCTCCACACTGTTATCCTCAAAAAGCCGCAGGCGCATGGTGATTTGTCCCAAGTTTTCGGGATAGGCGTGGACGATGCAGTTGGTCACCGCCTCGCTGACGGCGGTTTTCAGGTCATTGACCTCATCCAGGGTGGGGTCAAGCTGGGCGGCAAAGCAGGCGGCTGCCGTGCGGGCAAAGGCCTCGTTGGCCGAGCGGCTCCAGAAGGACAGTTTTACTTCGTTTACGGGCTTCATCTATGTATGTCCCCTTTCATTCAAATTTCATCAGTTTGGAAAGCCCGGCGGCCCGCAGAACCTTCATGGCCTGGTCGGGAGTACCCCGGACGGTCACCTTCCCCCCGGTTTCCCCCGCCCGGCGGTACACCCGCAGGAGCACCGCAATCCCCGAGGAGTCCATAAAGGTAACCCCCGACAGGTCCACAGTCACCTGCTGGGACAACGTGCGTTCCAATTCATCATCAATCCTGGCAATCAGCCCTTTGGCCCCGTGGTGGTCTACCTCCCCCGTCACCGTGATAAGCAGATTTTGACGGTCGCCGGTACAGGTCATCGGCATGGCTTGTCCCTCCTTTTATCTTGTCGTAGTTCGGATATGTGCCTATCCGCCGCACTCTGCAGCGTGAAGAAAACTCGCCGGGGGCAAGTTTTTAGCGTAAGCCCGACACATTTATGTGCCGGGGGGAACCTTGGTGGGATTGGAACATGGTGGGATTGCGGG
>CAZHWK010000328.1:0-2411 GCA_964536405.1 uncultured Oscillospiraceae bacterium | reverse complement strand
ATTTTTTTGAAAATTCGTTTTCTTGTTGACAAAGGTCTTTGTATGGAATACAATTCTCGCTGTTGGAGGGATGAGAAAATGGAGGGTGTCCATATGATTGATTATGGGTATCTGCACTTTGGCGCATTGTCTATACTGGAGTTGAGCGGCGAAGTCAGCGCACGGGCGGTGGCGTTTCAATCCGATGGCTCTTTTCGAGTGCTGTATGGAAAGGCACCGGCAAAAAGAAATATGCCGGTTTACCGCCTTTACGGGGAAACGCTGGACCAGGAGAAAGACGGCGAAATCCATTTAAAAGTTTCTGTGGCAATGAAGTGGCCCTGTAAATGGGCCTAATTAACGGAGAGGGCATGCTGAGCGTGTCCTCCTTTTTTTATGCGTTTGGTCTATTCCTTGGCCTGTCCGAATACAATGGGGTGAAACGGACGGGAGGGGAGTCGGATGGAGGGCAAAAGACGAAGTGGCAGGCGAAGTAAAAAAGCTTCCCTTGGGGGGCGGGAAAAGCGCAGGCTTATTCAGCTGGGAATTTGTCTGGCCCTCTTTTTGACGGTATTTTTAGGCAGAGGGATTTTTCCGCTTCAGACCGAAACTATGCGTGCAAATTTATTGCAAATCATCCAACAGGATACAGATTTTCGTTCGGTATTTTCCGGATTGGGCCGAGCAATAGCGGAAGAGGCTCCGGTTTTGGAAACCTTAGACGATGTTTGGGTGGAGATGTTTGGCGGGGAAGAGCGAGTGCTGCCAGGCCCGAATTTGATGGATGTGGCTCAGCTTAAAGGCGAAATTCGGGCTGATGCAGAGGTTTTGAAGCCTTGGAGCAGAGCACCTTTAATTCGTGATCCCAATGCTGTGCCGGAAGGGGAGCAGGCACCCATCCCAGAGCCCAGCCCGGCAGAGCTTGACCTAGGTCTGCGAGAAACCGTGACCCCTGTGCTTGGGGTTCTTACCTCCAGCTTTGGAGTGAGGGAGCATCCAATTGACGGGGAGGTTAAAATGCACGAAGGGGTAGATCTGGCGGCCGACCTGGGAAGCGAAGTAAAGGCGTTTGCCGATGCTACGGTGGATTATATCGGGGAGAGTCCGGCTTATGGGCAGTATTTGCAGTTGCGGCATAGCAATGGGGTTACGACCTTTTATGCACATTGCAGTGAACTGTGTGTGCAGAAAGGGCAGACGGTGTCTAAAGGGGATGTGGTGGCCAAAGTGGGGCAGACAGGAAATGCCACCGGCCCGCACCTCCATTTGGAAGTAAAAAAGGATGGGGAGTTTTTAGACCCGTTGCCCTACATTGAATACTTAACCGAGTGAAAAGGACGAAAGTAGAAATAAGCCCTGGTTTTGTATTGATGTGGGCACTTTTTCTTTTTTTTGATAAAGATTCGGTGGCACTATGGGCCTTGGCTGCCTGTGTCGTACATGAATTGGCCCATATCGTGACCCTATACGCTGTGGGTGGGCAGATGGGAAAACTGCGGTTGACGGTATTTGGGGCTGAAATTACAGGTGCCAGTCGGAAAAAACTTTCCTACGGTGGAGAGGTTTTGTCGGTGCTGGCTGGCCCGGGAGTGAACCTTCTACTGGCCTTGATAACGGCCAGAGCAGGGGAGCGGTGGTATCTTTTCTCGGGGCTGAACCTGTGTCTGGGCATTTTTAATTTGCTGCCTGTTCCGGGGCTGGATGGGGGACGGGTTATGCGTCTGCTTTTTCAGCTGCTCAGGGAAGAAAAAGGGCAGAAAAAATAAAAAATTGCTTGCAATGAGAGGGTCTGTGTGATAAACTACCTTAGTCTGAATAACGGGCGGTCCTCTGCGGCTGTCGCCCTGAAGAAAAGGGCGGCTAAGAACGGTCGGAATGAACGCCTATAAACGAGGAGGAAAAGCACATGGATTTGATGAAGAACTTTAGCGAGAAGCACCTGAAGGAGAATGCTCCTTCCGTCAACGTGGGTGACACCGTTCGGGTGAGCCTGAAGGTTAAGGAAGGCAACCGTGAGCGTACTCAGGTTTTCGAGGGTACCGTCATTGCCAAGAAGCACGGCGGTATTGAGGAGACCTTCACCGTTCGTCGTATCTCTTACGGCGTTGGCGTGGAGAAGGTGTTCCCCGTCCACTCCCCCATCTTGGAGAAGGTGGAAGTGGTCCGCAAGGGTAAAGTGCGCCGGGCCAAGCTGTATTATCTGCGTGACCGCGTGGGTAAGAGTGCCAAGGTCAAGGAGCGTCTGTAAATCTAAGCAGCTTGAAAAGGAGCGGGAAACCGCTCCTTTTTTTGTATTTATCGGCCTTTTCAAACGGCCGTCATTTGTGTATAATGAAAAGAACAACCAAAAGGATGTAGGAGGGCAAGATGAATATTCAATGGTATCCCGGCCATATGACCAAAACCAGACGGCAGATGGAGGCCGACTTAAA
>CAZHWK010000327.1:0-2447 GCA_964536405.1 uncultured Oscillospiraceae bacterium | reverse complement strand
ACACTACGCTCCCTTGCTCCTCCTCTCCCAGCCGAACCCGCTTCGCTGGGCTTCGTCTGGGTTCCCGGCGAGTTCCCGCACCCCAAGACGCACTCCGTGCTACCTTACAATAATGAAAACAGTTTGCTTCGTATTGGGGGGCTGGCAGATTTTGTTTTGCAGGCCCTCCTATGTTGCGGGGGCTGGCAAGTCTAGTTTCGCAGGGTCCTTGACCGCCGGAGGCGGGCACAGCACCATCGGTAGACTTGACCAGGGGCGGGTAGTGCCACGGTTTTTTCTTTGGGCCGCCGTTTCTTTTTTGCCAAGACAAAAAAAGAAATGGTGGACGCTTGGCCGGCGGCCGGCCATCGCTCCTCGCTGTCCGCAGACAGCGAAACCCTCCCCCCTGTGGCGGGGCGGCACACGTTTCCCCGACCTCCGCAGGGGTCGAAATCTTGTCCCCCCTGTTGCGGGGCCGCCACACGTTCCCTCGCCGTCCTCAGACGGCGAAACCTCCCTGCCCCGGGGCGGCACAGGTCCCTCGCCGTCCACAGACGGCGAAAGGCCCATGCCCCCGCAAGGCCCCCCACATTCTGTGAATAAAATCCCAAAGGAGTTTAATGATAGTATGAATGAAATCTTCCTGTTGAAACTGGGCGAGCTGGTCCTGAAGGGCCTGAACCGCCGCAGCTTTGAAGAAAAGCTGATGGGCAACATCCGCCGCCGCATGACCCCCTACGGCAAATTCCGCATCTACACCCGCCAGTCCACCACCTATGTGGAGCCTCAAAACGAGGACTGCGACATGGAGGGGGCCTGGAATGCCCTGACCAAAATCTTCGGCGTGGTGGGCCTCAGCCGGGCCTACCCCTGTGATAAAACTGCCGATGCCATGCTGGCCGCCGTCCAAACCCACCTGGGGGATCAGCTTGCCGCCGCCAAAACCTTTAAGGTGGAGTCCAAGCGGGCCGACAAGTCCTTCCCCATGACCTCCATCCAGCTTTCCCAGTATGTGGGGGGCGAACTGCATGAGCTTTACCCCAACCTGCGTCCCGATATGCACACCCCGGAAATTACCATCCATCTGGAGGTGCGGGACTTCGCCGCCTACGTCCATGCCGACCCCGAGCCTGGGGCGGGCGGCCTGCCCGTGGGCATGGGGGGACGGGCCATCAGCCTGCTCTCAGGCGGCATCGACTCCCCCGTGGCCTCCTGGATGATGGCCAAGCGGGGAGTTCAGCTGGAAATGGTCCACTTTTTTAGCTACCCTTACACCTCGGAGGAGGCCAAGCAGAAGGTCCTTGATTTAGCCAAACTTCTCACCCCCTGGTGCGGTAAGCTGAAGGTCCATATCGTCCCCTTCACCGCCATCCAGGAGGAACTGCGCCGCTCCTGCCCCGAGGAGCTTTTCACCATCCTCATGCGCCGCTTCATGATGCGGATTGCCCAGCGCATCGCCTTCCGGGAGGGGGCCGGGGCCCTGGTCACCGGGGAGAGCCTGGGCCAGGTGGCCAGCCAGACCATGTACGCCATGCGTTGTACCGGGGCGGTCTGCGAACTGCCGGTCTTCCGTCCCCTCATCGGTATGGACAAGGAGGAGATTATTCGGATTGCTCGGAAAATCGGCACCCTGGAAACCTCCAACCTGCCCTATGAGGACTGCTGTACCGTCTTTACCCCCAAGCATCCCCGTACCCGTCCCCACCTGGAGGAGCTGGAGGCCGCTGAGGCCGAAGCCGGATTCAACATTGACGACATGGTGATGGAGGCCGTCCGGGGTGTGGAAAAAGTCACCTTCCAGCCCGAAAAATAAGGTTTATTTCCCTTGATTTCACATCCTCGGGCGAACTAAATTCGCCCTGCGGAAACCCTTGCTGATGCGGCGGGTTTTACGGCGGCATTGGCCGCCGAGGTCGGTATTGGCGAAAGGAAGCTGTTTGAATGTCCCACATTGTTGAACTCATTGCCGTCGGTACGGAGCTTTTGCTTGGCAACATCGCCAATACCGACGCCCAGATGCTCTCCCGGGAACTGTCCTCTCTGGGGCTGAATGTCTACTACCACACCGTGGTGGGGGACAACCCCCAGCGGCTCACCCAGGCGGTGGAAACGGCTAAGTCCCGGGCCGACATCCTCATTACCACCGGGGGCCTTGGCCCCACCTGCGACGACTTGACCAAAACCGTCCTGGCCGCCGCCTTTGGAAAAAAGCTGGTCTTTGACCAGCATTCGGCCGACCGTATTCGGGCCTACTTTGCCCGGCTGGGACGGCCCATGACCGAAAATAACCTTCAGCAGGCCATGCTGCCCGAGGGCTGTACCATTTTTGACAACGACTGGGGCACCGCCCCGGCCTGTGCCTTCGAGGCCCAGGGGAAGCATGTCATCATGCTTCCCGGCCCGCCCCGGGAATGTTCGGCCCTCTACAACGTTTGCTACACTAGCATGATTTTCTGCGCTACCTTGGG
>CAZHWK010000326.1:0-2448 GCA_964536405.1 uncultured Oscillospiraceae bacterium | reverse complement strand
ATCCCGGCTTGCCCAGGAGGGCAAACATGTTCTTCTTATAGGCTTCCACACCGGGCTGGTCAAAGGGATTGACCCCCAGCAGGTAGCAGGACAGGCCGCAAGCATACTCAAAGAAATAGATGAGTTCCCCGGCACAGTGTTCATCCCGTCGTTTGGCTTCTACCACCAGATTGGGAACGCCTCCGTCCACATGGGCCAGCAGAGTGCCACGGAAGGCCTGCTCGGCCACAAAATCCAAGTCCTTTCCGTCCAGGAAATTCAGCCCATCCACATTTTGGGGGTCGTGGGGGATGGGAAGGCTTCCACGGGAGGTCTTGAAGCGGGTGACCGTCTCAAACATAAGCCGTTCCCCCTGCTGGATGTACTGGCCCATGGAGTGCAAATCGGCGGTAAATTCCACGCTGGCGGGGAAAAGACCCTTGCTGTCCTTGCCCTCGCTCTCTCCATAGAGCTGCTTCCACCACTCGGCAAAAAAGCGGGCCGACGGCTCGTAAGAAGCCAGAATTTCCACTCTTTTCCCCGCATGGTATAGGGCATTGCGGGCGGCGGCATACTGCCAGGCGGGGTTGTCCTGACCGGGCTTTGCCAGCTCCACCATGGCATTGGCCGCCCCGGCCATGAGGGCATCAATATCAATTCCGGCGGCGGCGATGGGAAGCAGGCCAACGGCGGTGAGTACGCTGTACCGGCCGCCGATGGAGTCGGGTACCACGAAGGTTTCATAGCCTTCGGCATCGGCCAAACCCTTCAAGGCCCCCTTGTGAGTGTCGGTGGTGGCATAGATGCGCTCCCGGGCACCTTCCTTGCCGTAACGCTCCTCCACAAGAGCCTTGAACAGACGGAAGGCCACGGCGGGCTCGGTGGTGGTGCCCGATTTGGAAATCACATTGACCGAAAAATCGATGCCCTTTAAGTTGTCCATCAGCTCCAGTGTGGCATCGGTGGAAAGGGTGTTGCCTGCAAAGTAGATGGTGGGGCAGCCGGGCTTGGTACCCAAAAGCTCCACCACGGCCCGGGCACCCAGATAGGAGCCACCAATGCCTACCACCACCAGGGCTTGGGAATTTTTCTGAATTTTGGCCGCCGCCTTCTTGATGCGCTCAAACTCCATCCGGTCATAGTCACGGGGAAGGTGGACCCAGCCGGTAAACTCGCCTCCGGCCCCATCTCCCCGCTCTAAAAGCCCACCTGCGTGGGCTAAGGCATCCAGTCGGGCCGAGTACCAGTCCTGGGGCAAAAAGGCTTCGGCATTGGATGTATTGACACAAATCATGAAAAACCCCTCCTTACGTTTGCTTGTCCTTATCATACACCCGGCAGGGCGATTTTTCCAGAGAAATTTAGGTGCTGTTGGGACATAGAGAAGCACGCCCCCAAAGGATGAAAGCCCTTTGGGGACGTGCCTTGTCGGTGGTAAACAGGGAAATATCAGTTTTTCAGGCTTTGCATGGGGGCTGGGATGCGGCCGCCACGGGCGATGAAAAGCTCACTGCTTTCGGGGTGGACCGGCATGACCGGGGCACTGCCCAGCAGTCCGCCGAACTCCACCGTATCCCCCACCACCATGCCGGGGGCAGGGATGATGCGCACGGCGGTGGTTTTGGAGTTGACCATGCCGATGGCGGCCTCGTCGGCAATGATGGCCGACAGGGTGGCGGCGCTGGTGTCACCGGGAACGGCAATCATGTCCAGACCCACCGAACACACGCAGGTCATGGCTTCCAGCTTGTCCAGGGTTAGGGTGCCCGATGCGGCGGCCGCAATCATGCCCTCATCCTCGCTCACCGGGATGAAGGCACCCGACAGGCCGCCCACATGGTTGGAGGCCATGACCCCGCCCTTTTTGACTGCGTCGTTGAGCAGAGCCAGAGCGGCGGTGGTGCCGTGGGTGCCGCAGGTTTCCAGACCCATTTCTTCCAGGATGCGGGCCACGCTGTCCCCTACGGCAGGGGTGGGGGCCAGGGAGAGGTCCACAATACCGAAGGGCACATCCAGCCGGGCCGAGGCCTCCCGGGCTACAAGCTGACCCATGCGGGTGATGCGGAAGGCGGTTTTCTTCACGGTTTCGGCCACCACGTCAAAGGGCTGGCCCTTTACATCCTGAAGGGCGTGGTAGACCACGCCGGGGCCGGAAACCCCCACATTGATGATGCACTCAGCTTCGCCCACGCCATGGAAGGCTCCGGCCATGAAGGGGTTGTCCTCCACGGCGTTGCAAAAGACCACCAGCTTGGCACAGCCGAAGCCGCCCCGGTCTTTCGTGCGTTCGGCGGCAGCCTTGATGGTTTCACCCATGAGTTTGACGGCATTCATATTGATACCCGCCTTGGTGGAACCCACGTTGACCGAGGAGCAGACAAAGTCGGTGACGGCCAGGGCCTCGGGGATGGAGGCAATGAGCTTTTTGTCCCCTTCGGTGCAGCCCTTCTGCACCAGGGCGGAGAAGCC
>CAZHWK010000325.1:0-2461 GCA_964536405.1 uncultured Oscillospiraceae bacterium | reverse complement strand
CCACCCGCCCCTGGTCAAGTCTATCGATGGTGCTGTGCCCGCCTCCGGCGGTCAAAGACTCTGCGAAGGCACGCTTAAGCTCCCGTTTCTATTGAAGCCGCCAAATTATTCCAGCCAGCCCCCCGATACGAAGCGGGAGCTTTTATGTTTGCTAAAGATAGCACGGAGTGCGTCTGGGGATGCGTAGACCTGTCAGATATGCAGGGGCGGTCAATCGACAGCGAGTACCGAAGAATGTCAGCCCCATTTTCTTTGGAAATCCAAAAGGCTTTTCTTTTCGGAAAAAGAAAAGTCGTTTGGCCCCCTGCGTAGCCGTTGGCGGCTTGCCGCCTTACGGATACGGCGTGCCCCTTGCGGGTACTGCGCCGGGGGCGGCGCAACGTCCTCGCTGTCCGCAGACAGCGAAACCCTATCCCCGCCGTGGATCACGGCACGTCCTCGCCGTCAGCAGACGGCGAAACGCCCACGGCCCGCTAGGGGCGTGCCGTCCTCACCGTTCGCAAAGGGCGACATCCCATCCCCTGTGGCAGGGCTTCCAAAAAAACTACCCGGTGGTTCTCTTAACCTGATATACCCCGGAAATCTGGCTCAATTTATTGATAACGGCGGTCAGCTCGCTTTTATCCTTAACCTCCAAGGCCACGCTGATACCGGCATAGCCGTCCGGCATACTGCGGGCGGACAGGCTGGTTACCTTGACCTTGGCCGAGGAGAGGGCCATGGCCACATCCAGGGTCAGATTGTCCCTATCCTTGGCCGAAAGCTCCAGGGCGGTGGTATAGCTGACCAAATCCCCGTCCACCCAGGTCACTTTGACCCAGCGGTCCTTCTCCTCGGGGTTTTGCAGGCCGTTCAAGGCATTGGGACAGTCGGCCCGGTGGACCGACACACCGAAGCCCCGGGTGATAAACCCCACCACCGGGTCCCCGGGCACGGGGGTACAGCACTTGGCAAACTTCACCAGACAGTTGCCCAAGCCCTCCACAATGATGCCGCTTTCCGAGTGCCTTGGCTTGGCAGACACGGCTCTGGCCGCCTCGGCGGCGGCGCTGGCATTGGCGGGCACCATGGTCACGGTGTCCTGCACCAGCTGGGAGGCCTTTTGCTCGGCCGCCTTCATCCGCCCCAGGCGGCCCATTTCCTCCTTCACCCGGTTGACCGACTTCTGGGCCGTCATGCCGCCGTAGCCGATGGCGGCATACATCTCGTCCAGGCCGCCGAAGCGAACCTTCTTCAAAATGGCGGGAAGCACATCCTCGGCCGTAATGGTGGCGATGGTCAATCCCTGCCGCTTCAGCTCGGACTCAAACATGGAGCGGCCGGTGGCAATATTCTCCTCCCGCTTCTCCTTTTTAAACCACTGGCGAATTTTATTTCTGGCCTCGTTGCTTTTGGCCAGCTTCAGCCAGTCCCGGCTTGGGCCGTGGGCCGATTTGGAGGTGATAACCTCCACAATATCCCCCGATTTAAGGGCACTGTCAAAGGTAACAATGCGGCCGTTGACCTTGGCCCCGGTCATGTGGTTGCCCACCGCCGAGTGGATGGAGTAGGCAAAGTCGATGGGGGTGGCCCCGGCGGGCAGGCTTTTCACATCCCCCTGGGGGGTAAAGACAAAGACCTCGTCGGCAAACAAATCCACCCGCATGGTGCGGACAAATTCCTCAGCGTCAGTGTCCTGCTGGGCTTCCAGCAGCTTTCGCACCCATTCAAAGGCCCCCTCGGTGCCCAGCTGGGCATTTGCCATCCCCTGCTTGTACTTCCAGTGGGCCGCAATGCCGTATTCCGCCGTCTGGTGCATTTCCCAGGTGCGGATTTGCACCTCAAAGGGAACCCCTTCCCGGCCGATGACGGTGGTGTGCAGGGACTGGTACATATTGGGCTTGGGGGTGGAGATATAATCCTTGAACCGCCCCAGCACCGGCTTAAACATGTCGTGAACCTGACCCAGCACGTTATAGCAGTCGGGCAGGTTGTCCACAATGACCCGGAAGGCATAAAGGTCAAAAATTTCATCCATGGTCTTGTTCTGGGCATACATCTTGCGGTAGATGGAATAGATGTGCTTGACCCGTCCATAGACCTTGGCCTCGATATTCTCTTCGGCCAGCCGCTCGGTGATGCGGTCCTGGATGTTGTTCATGAATTCCTCATGGGCGGCCGAGCGTTTTTCCAGCTCCCCTTCAATCTCCTGGTAGCCAATAGGATCCAGGTATTGCAGGGAGAGGTCCTCCAGCTCCCACTTAATCCGCTGCATACCAAGGCGGTGGGCCAAGGGAGCGTAAATCTCCATGGTTTCCAGGGCCTTTTCCTTCTGCTTTTTGGCCGACTGATAGGCCATGGTACGCATATTGTGCAGCCGGTCACAGATTTTCACCAGCACCACCCGGATGTCCTTGGCCATGGCCATGAGCATCTTGCGCAGGTTCTCCATCTGCTCCTCTTCCTTGGAGGTATACTGCAC
>CAZHWK010000324.1:0-2462 GCA_964536405.1 uncultured Oscillospiraceae bacterium | reverse complement strand
AACAATTGGACCGCCACGTTGCTGACCTGATTGCCGCCGGTGAAGTGGTGGAACGCACCCCCAACGGGGCCTAAGGCCCCGCCGGGGACCCCTTGATTTTATTCAAATCGTGGGAAGTGAATTCCCCCGATTTCAAGGTTTTCCGGAGGGAAAACCTTGTGCGCCGGACTTCCGGCGGGCGGGCCGCTCCACCACGAAAGGAGAATGAAGCATGCCCCACATACAACAATTGGACCGCCACGTTGCTGACCTGATTGCCGCCGGTGAAGTGGTGGAACGGCCCGCTTCGGTGGTGAAGGAACTGATGGAAAACGCCATCGACGCCGGGGCCGGAACCGTCACGGTGGAGATTGAAAGCGGGGGCATGACCCTCATTCGGGTCACGGACGACGGTTGCGGCATTGCTCCCGATGAGGTGCCCACCGCCTTTTTGCGCCATGCCACCAGTAAGATACGCAATGAATACGACCTGGAAGCCATTGGAACCCTGGGCTTTCGGGGGGAAGCCCTGGCCGCCATCGCCTCGGTGGCCCGGATAGAAATTTTGACCCGCACCGGTGAGGCCTCCTTTGGGGTGGCCCTGACGCTGGAAGGCGGTGTGGCCGGAGCCTGCGAAGAGGTGGGCTGTCCCCTGGGGACCACTATGCTGGTGCGGAACCTCTTCTATAACACTCCGGCCCGGCTCAAATTCATGAAGCGGGACGTGGCCGAGGGCACCGCCGTACTGGGGGTTGTCCAGCGGCTGGCCCTCTCCCACCCCGAGGTGGCGGTCAAATTCATCCGGGAGGGCAAGCAGGAGCTTGTGACCCCCGGTGACGGGGATTTGAAGGCCACGGTCTATGCCGTGCTGGGCCGGGATTTGGCCCTTGGCTTTTTGCCCGTCCGGGGCGGGGATGACAATGTGCAGGTCAGCGGGTTTGTGTCTCTGCCCACCTGCTGCCGGGGCACCCGGGGCTATCAGCACTTTTTCGTCAATGGGCGGTATGTGAAAAGCCGCACCATGATGGCCGCCCTGGAGGAGGCCTATAAAAATCAGAAGATGGTGGGCAAATTCCCCGGCTGTGTCCTCCATGTGCAGGTGCGCCCCGGCTCGGTGGATGTCAATGTTCACCCCACCAAAACCGAAGTGAAGTTTGTCAGCGATAAACAGGTCTTTGACGGGGTGTATTATACCGTGCTGTCGGCCCTGGGGGGCAGCACCCCCCGGCCCAGCGTGGTCATGAAAGCCCCCGCCGAGGATTGGGTCACCCCCAACCAGCTTGTGCTGAAGGCCGGGAACGAGGTGCCCGTGCGCCCGGTTACCACGCCCCCCCAAGGCTTTCGGGCCGTTGGGCCAAGGGACGAGGGGGCAGCCCCTGCGACCTCAGCTCCCCCTCCGGCTCCCTCCAGACCCCTGTGGAAGTCTGTTGCGATGGAAACACGGCCACAGCCTGTGGAAAAATTTACGGCTAAATCGGATGCTTTGGACCCTGCACCCCTTGCAAGCAGTCCGTTTTCAAAGAAAACAGACCTGCCTGTGGAAAATTATGTTGAAAGTTTGGAAAACTCGACACAGCCCCAGTCGGTGCCAGAAAAGCAGGAAGCGGTTACCCCTGCCGTGGAAGAGAATTCCCTTCCGCCGGTGGAGCCGGTGGCACAAACCGACCAGCCCTTCGGGGAGGAAGAGCCCTGGCGGGTGGCCGGGGAAGTCCTGCGAACCTATGTCATTGTGGAGCAGGGGGATAAAATCCTGCTCATCGACAAGCATGCCGCCCACGAGCGGATGAATTTTGACCGATTGAAGGCCGAGGACTATGACCCTATGAGCCAGCAGCTTTTGACCCCTTTGAGTATCAGCCTTTCCCCTGAGGAAAAGGGGGCATTGCTGGGCCAGACCGACCTGCTGGAGCAGTACGGCTTTGAGCTGGAGGATTTTGGGGGCGGATCCATTATGGTAAACCGAATTCCCTTTGACCTGCCCCAGGACAAGGCCGAGCAGACCTTGGGGGAGCTGGCCCACCGCCTGCTGACCACCGGGTCGGCCGACCCGGCTTCGGCCCGGGACGAGCTTCTGCACACCATGGCCTGCAAGGCCGCCATCAAGGGGGGCTGGAAAAATGCCGCCCAGGAGTTGGAGGCGGTGGCCGGGGCGGTTATGAGCGGCCGGGTCAAATACTGCCCCCATGGCCGTCCGGTGGCCATTGAAATGACCAGAGGGCAGCTGGAAAAGCAGTTTAAGCGGGCGTAATTTGCCATGCCCTGATGGAAATGATTTTGGACCCTTCCCCTTTTTGCGGCAGGGCCGGAAAGAAAAGAAACCAAAAAGGAGGCCGGTCCATGCCGTCCAAACTGATTGTCATCTGCGGGCCGACCGCCAGCGGCAAGACCGCCCTGGGGGTGGCCCTGGCCAAGCAGCTCCAAGGCGAGGTGGGTTCGGCCGACTCCATGCAGATTTACCGGGGCATGGATGTGGGCACCGCCAA
>CAZHWK010000323.1:0-2469 GCA_964536405.1 uncultured Oscillospiraceae bacterium | reverse complement strand
CTTTTTTGTTAATTAAATTTTATGCAGCCTTACTTTTTCCTTGTGCTGCTTCAGCGGTTTTAGAAAACGTTAAATCGCTTTTATCCGTCGGTTTCTTCCCCATTTTTCTCTTCTTGGTGGGTTATTTTTGATACTAAGGCCCACTCTACCCGCCGTTCAGCCAACTCTTCTACCAGGATTTTCAATCCCATGGTCTCCACTTCCAGTCGGGTGCCATCCTCGGGAATGACGGACAGCTGGGCAAAGACCAGGCCCCCCAGGGTGTCGTACTCCTCATGCTCGGGCAGCTCCATCCCCACAGCTTCTCCCAGGCTCTCCAAATCGGCCGAGCCGGATACCCGCCACAGGTTTTCCTCCAGGGGAATAATCTCACTTTCCTCCTGGGGGTCAAATTCGTCATAGATGTTGCCCACAATTTCCTCCAGCAGGTCCTCCAGGGTAATCAGCCCGCTGGTGCCGCCGTACTCATCCACCACAATGGCCATATGAACCTTCTTGCTCTGCATATCCCGAAAAAGGATGTCGGCCCGAACCGTCTCAGGCACAAAATAGGCGGGGCGAACCAGCTCCTGCAAGGACTTGGGGCTTTCGCTGTTGAGGCTGAGCAGGTAATCCCGGGTGGACAGAATGCCCAACACATCGTCGGCATCCTCCTGGCACAGGGGAAAACGGGACAGCCCGGTTTCCTCGATGGTAGCTCTGATTTCCTCGGGGGTGGAGTCGGTCCAGAGCAGGACCATATCGGTCCGATGCACCATAATGTCCTCGGCGGTGGAATTGTTGAATTCAAAGACGTTTTCAATCAATTCCTTCTCATTTTGCTCAATGTTGCCCGTTTCCTCGCTCATGTCCACCATGGCCCGAATTTCATCTTCGGACACCTTCTCCCGCCCGGCATCGGGCTTGATGCGGGTCACCCGCAGAAAAAAGTTGATGAGGGCACGCACTGCCCCGCCGAAGGGGCTGAACACCTGGCTGATAAAAGCACCCAGCAAAAAGCAGGCCAGACCCAAACACACTTGGGGAACCACTGTGTCGCCTAACAAACTTAATTCCTCCTTAGATATGGAAAAACTTATCGTAAAGGAGTATATCATACTTTTTTTCAAATGGGAAGTATGCTATACTTTTTACAGATGATATGCATCTGCGGGGCAGGTTTTTGCCCTGTCCTGAGGACTGTTTTCTTTCCAGTTTCCCAGGATGTGCGGCGCAAATTGACCTGCCCGGCAAAAATTCTGCGTTTTTTAAGTACTCTACTCTGATTTTCAGAAACACTCTCTATAAAAAGGTGTGGTAGTTTGGAGTCCTTGACAACCTTTGTTCGGCGTTATATTGCCGCCGTGCTCATCGGCCTGCTGGTGGGGCTGGTGGGAGTGGCCTTCCATGTGTCGGTGGATTTTGTCACCGAGCTTCGGATGGAGTATCCTGCGCTTCTGCTCCTGCTCCCGGTGGGTGGCGTGGCCACCATCTGGCTCTATCAGATTTGCGGTATGTCCAAGGACCGAGGGACCAACCTGGTGCTGGTGGCCGTGCGGGAGCATGAGCCCATGCGGCTTCGCACCGCCCCTCTCATCTTTCTGACCACCGTACTCAACCACCTGGTGGGCGGGTCCTCGGGCCGGGAGGGGGCCGCCCTTCAGCTTGGGGCCTCCATCTCCTCCAAAATCAGCCACACCCTTAAGCTGGAGGAACACGACGGGCGCATCCTCACAGTCTGCGGCATGGCCGCCGCCTTCTCGGCCCTCTTCGGCACCCCTCTGGCCGCCGCCATGTTTGCCCTGGAGGTGGTCCATGTGGGCGTTTTGCAGTATGCCGCCCTGGTTCCTGCCCTGGTGGCCTCCCTCACCGGCTATCTGCTGGCTGGGGCCATGGGGGTTCCGGCCACAGCCTACGCCGTCACTTCTCTGCCTTCCCTGGGGCCCATCTCCATTCTGCAAATCACCTTGCTGGGGGCCTTGTGCGCCATGGTTTCGGTTCTCTTCTGCAAGGGGATGCACCTCTCCCACGACCTCTATGCCCGGTTTTTCCCCAACCGCCCCTACCGGCGGGCCGCCGTGGGGGGACTGCTGGTCCTTCTGCTCACCCTGGGGGTGGGGCTGGCCCACGGCCAGGCCTTGGGCTATCCCATTTACAATGGGGCCGGGGGCGGACTGATTGCCGCCGCCATTGAGGGGGGCCAGGCTGACTTCTGGGCCTTTGCACTCAAAATTCTATTTACCGCCGTCACCTTGGGGGCCGGATTTCGTGGGGGCGAAATTGTCCCCACCTTCGCCACAGGGGCCACCTTCGGCTGTGTGGCCGCCCCTCTGCTGGGCCTGTCCCCCTCCTTTGGCGGGGCGGCCGGGCTTGTGGCCCTTTTCTGCGGGGTGACCAACTGCCCGCTGACCTCCAGCCTGCTGGCCGATGAGCTCGTCGGCGGGGCCGGTCTGCCCCTCTTCGCTTTGGCCATCGCCGTCAGCTATCGCC
>CAZHWK010000322.1:0-2469 GCA_964536405.1 uncultured Oscillospiraceae bacterium | reverse complement strand
TTTTCGGTGGCCTCCCGGGCGGCCGAGGATGGGGCCAGATACTTTGGCCCCTATGGAAGCCGTGGGGCCACCTACGGCATCGTGGAGGCCCTGTCGGCTGCCATGAAGCTTCCCACCTGCAATAAAAAATTCCCCCGGGACATCGGCAGGGAACGGCCCTGCCTGAACTTCCACATGGGCCGGTGCGACGGTTGGTGCCGACCGGAAAAGACCCAGGAGGAGTACCGGGAGAATATGGAACAGGCCGTCCGCCTGCTGGAGGGAAAGTTCAAAGAGGTGGGGGAGGAACTGACCGCCGAAATGGAGCGGTGCGCCGAGGAGCTTCGCTTTGAACGGGCGGCCCAGCTGCGGGACCGCTACCGGGCCATTGAGCTTTTGGGCAAGCGGCAGAAGGTGGTGGCGGGCAGTCTGGCCGACACCGACGTGGTGGGCTATTACAAAGGCACTGCCAAAAGCTGCTTTGTGGTGCTTCACTATGCTGACGGAGAGCTGGCGGCCAAGGATATGGAACTGATTGAAACCCCCATGGAGGGGGAGGCCGGGGAGGTGCTCTCCTCCCTGTTGAGCCAGTATTACGGCCCCAAATCGGCCATGCCCACCCAGATTTTGCTTCCCTGCGAGTTGGAGGACGAGGTGGCGTTGACCCGCCTGTTTTCCGAGGCCTGCGGCAAGCGGGTCAATCTGGTCACCCCACAGCGGGGGGCCAAGATGGACTTAATCCGCCTGGCCAATACCAATGCCGAGGAGGAGGTAGCCCGGGCCACCGACCGGGCCGAGCGGCAGTCCAAGCTGATGGAGGCGGTGGGCCGGCTGTTGGGTCTGGCCGAAACGCCCCACCGGATGGAGGCCTATGACATTTCCAACACCGGCTCGGACGATATTGTGGCGTCCATGACGGTCTTTGTGGACGGCAGGCCCCTCAAGCGGGACTATCGCCACTTTAAGCTCAAGGATATGACCGCCCCCGACGACTATGCCTCCATGCATCAGGTGCTGACCCGGCGGTTTCGCCGGTATCTGGACGGGGACGAGAAGTTCGGCACCCTGCCCGATGTGCTTCTCATTGACGGGGGGGCCACCCATGCCGGGGTGGCCGAAACGGTATTGCGGGAATTGGGTCTGTCCATCCCCACCTTCGGCATGGTGAAGGACGACCGCCACCGGACGAGGGCATTGACCACCGCCCAGGGGCGGGAAATCGGCATCCAGCAAAACCAGGCCATCTTCTCCCTCATTGGGCAGATTCAGGAGGAAACCCACCGTTTTGCCATCGAGTTTAACCGTTTGCAGAGGAAGGGGCGGGTTCAAGGTTCCGAGCTGGATAAAATAGAGGGGGTAGGCCCCAAACGGCGGGCCGACCTGCTCAAGCATTTTAAAAGCGTGAAGAACATCAAGGGGGCCACCCAGGCCCAGCTCTGCGAGGTGGTGGACAAGAAAACCGCCCGGGCAGTGTTTGAATATTTTGCTCCCAAGGGTTAAAATTCGGCATCCCAGAGGGGGGTGAGCTCCTGCACCAGAGCCATGCCAAGGTGAAGCCCCTGGCAAAAGGAGAGGTAGCCCTGGTATTCGGCCAGATGCAGGGCGGCATCCTCAATGCTGGGAAAGGTCTTGTCCTTACTGGCGGTGAGGGCCTGTCGGGCGGCCTGGTATTCCTCGCTGTGCCGCAGGTAGCGGTGCATGGTATCGTAGTAGAAGGTGGATAGTATCATATCCATAGTAATACCTCCGGTGGACACTTTGTGTCTATAAATATAATAACAGACATTTTCTGTCTTGTCAATGGGAGGAAGAAAAAATGAAGCCACAGCCCATTCGGTTGAAAGAATTAAGGATGGAAAGGCATTTGCGGCAGGAGGATGCGGCAAAGCTGATGGAGGTCAATATTCGGCAATACCAACGCTATGAGCGAGGAGAAGGGGAGCCTGATTTGGAAGGTTGGATTTTTCTGGCCGACTTCTACGATGTTTCGCTGGACTATTTGGTAGGCCGTTCCCAGGTCAGGGGACGTTTGTAAGCACGGCCTGCGGGCCGTGGGGATTTCGCCGTCTGAGGACGGCGAGGGACGTGCCGTGACCTACGGCGGGGGAAAGAGTTTCGCCCTTTGCGAAGGGCGAGGACGGTGCGCCGCCCCCGGCGCAGGGGGCCAAACGACTTTTCTTTTAGCGAAAAGAAAAGCCTTTTGGATTTCCAAAGAAAATAAGGCGAACACTCCGGGGTGCTAGTTTCCTATTCACCGCCCCGCATATCTGCCGGGTCTACGCCCCCCCAGACGCACTCCGTGCTACCTTACGATAACGAAAAATGTTTCCTTCGTATCGGGGGGCTGGCTGGGAAATTTTGCGGGCCATCCTACTGTTGCGGAGGTTTGCAAGTCTAGTTTCGTAGGTTTCTTGACCGCTGGAGGCGGGCGTGGTACCATCGATAGACTTGACCAGGGGCGGGTAGTGCCACGGTTTTTTCTTTGGGCCG
>CAZHWK010000321.1:0-2473 GCA_964536405.1 uncultured Oscillospiraceae bacterium | reverse complement strand
GCCACCAAGGTCATGCTGGGGGAGAAGCTCACCGACCTTGGTTACGGCACCGGTATCTATAAGGAAGCCGACTACTTTGCCGTGAAAATGCCGGTATTCTCCTTCGAGAAGCTGACCGACGTGGACATCGGCCTTGGCCCCGAAATGAAGTCCACCGGTGAGGTGCTGGGCATTGCTGAGAGCTTCCCCCAGGCCATGCTCAAGGCCTTTAAGGGGGCCAACATGAAGGTGCCCAAGAAGGGCGGCCGGGTCATTGCCACCGTCAAGGACGAGGACAAGGAAGAGCTGATTGGCATTGCCCGTGGCCTTGCCGACATGGACATTGAGATTTTGGCCACCGCCGGTACTGCCGATGCCCTGGAGGCCGCTGGTGTGGCCTGCACCCGGGTGCGCCGTGTGTCGGAGAGCAGCCCCAATATTCTGGATATGTTGGCTTCGGGCAGCATTGATTTGGTTATCAATACCCCCACCAAGGGCCGCAAGCAGAATACCGACGGCTTCAAAATCCGCCGTGCCGCCGTGGAGCACAGCGTGGCCTGTGTGACCGCCATCGACACGGCCCGGGCCATCCTCACCGTCCGGGAACAGGGCCGCAGTTCGGAGCTGAAGCCCATTGATATTACCAAGATTTAAGGAGAAGCCTATGAAGCACCAGACTGTTATTATTCTGGATTTCGGCGGACAATATAACGAGCTCATTGCCCGGCGGGTCCGGGAGTGCGGGGTCTATTGTGAGGTTAAATCCTACAAAACGCCCCTCAGTGAGCTTAGGGACATGGACCCCATCGGCATCATCTTCACCGGCGGGCCAAACAGCGTTTACGCTGAAGGTGCCCCCCAGGTTGACCGTGAGCTGTTTAACTTGAATATCCCTGTGCTTGGCATTTGCTATGGCTGTCAGCTCATCGCCCATACTCTGGGCGGTGAGGTGACGGCCGCCACCGAAGCCGCCGCCCGGGAATACGGCAAGACCGAAACCAGGTTTGACACCACCAGCCCTCTGTTTAAGGGGATGAAGGAGCAGTCCAACACCTGGATGAGCCATGGGGACTATATGGCCCGTGTGCCAGAGGGCTTTGCCCTCACGGCCCGCAGCCGTAACTGCCCCAATGTGGCCATTGCCGATGAGAACCGCCGTTTTTACGGCGTGCAGTTTCATCCAGAGGTCAATCATACCGAGCAGGGCCAGCAGCTTTTGCGCAACTTCCTCTATGAGATTTGCGGTGCCCGGGGGGACTGGTCCATGGAGGACTATATGAAGACCTCCATCGCCGCCATTCGGGAGAAGGTAGGGGAGGGCAAGGTCCTTCTGGCCCTTTCCGGTGGCGTGGACTCCTCGGTCTGTGCCGCCCTGCTGGCCGAGGCCATCGGCAAGCAGCTGACCTGCGTGTTTGTGGACCACGGCTTTATGCGCAAGGACGAAGGGGACGAGGTAGAGACCGCCTTCTCCAAGTGGGACTTGAATTTGGTCCGGGTCAATGCCGAGGAGCGTTTCTTGAAGCGGCTGGCCGGTCTGTCTGACCCCGAGGAAAAGCGCAAGGGTATTGGCGAGGAGTTCATCCGGGTCTTTGAGGAAGAAGGCAAGAAAATTGGCCAGGTGGATTTCCTGGCCCAGGGCACCATCTATCCCGATGTGATTGAGTCGGGCCATGGGGATGCCGCTGTCATCAAAAGCCACCATAACGTGGGGGGGCTGCCCGATTTTGTGGACTTTAAGGAGATTATTGAACCTTTGCGTCAGCTCTTTAAGGACGAGGTTCGTCAGCTGGGCCGGGAGCTGGGTCTGCCCGAATATCTGGTCATGCGCCAGCCCTTCCCGGGGCCCGGCCTTGCCATCCGAGTGATTGGGGACCTGACCAAGGAGAAGCTGGACACCCTGCGGGAGGCCGACGCCATTTTCCGCCAGGAGCTGGCCGAAGCGGGCGTGGACAAATCGGTCAACCAGTATTTTGCCGTGCTCACCAATACCCGGACGGTCGGGGTCATGGGGGATGGCCGGACCTATGACTATACCCTGGCCCTCCGGGCCGTGACCACCAGCGATTTTATGACGGCCGACTGGGCCAGAATACCCTATGAGGTCCTGGACCGGGTTTCGGTCCGCATCGTCAATGAGGTTCCCCATATCAACCGCATCTGCTACGATATTACCAGTAAGCCCCCCGCTACGATTGAATGGGAATAACTGTGGGCTAGAAAAAACTAAGTAAATAGTTGTAAAAAAATATAAAACAGCCACAAATCAATAATTTGTGGCTGTTTTTTGTTAAAAAATTTTGCTACGAAATTTTCTGCGTAGCAAAATCGTAGCACTTTTGCATGGTCTCCAATTCCGTAGCAAGTTGGCCCTGCTTGTTGGGGTAAAGGTGGGAGTAAGTTTGCAGTGTGGTCTCTATGTTTTCGTGGCCCAGCCGCTCTGCAATTAGCAGAGGGGAGTACCCCAATTCAATGAGGAGAGAGGCGTGTGAGTGCC
>CAZHWK010000320.1:0-2473 GCA_964536405.1 uncultured Oscillospiraceae bacterium | reverse complement strand
CCCCCTGGGCCCTCCGCACCTGCTCCAACACATTGTGGACGACGGTGCCGTATTCGGGGGCGGCAAAGCCGGCCCGCTTCCGGGCCTTGGCCTTCAGGCCGTACTGCATGAAGTAAGAGAAGTGGCAGGACTTATATTTATCCAGCCGGGAGGCCGACATGGGCACCTTTTTCCCATACAGGGCCTCCACAGCGGCGGGGCTTAACTTCCCCCGGGTCATGGCCCGGGCCGCCCGCATCCGCTCCACAGCGGGGGCGTAGTCCGGGCTTTTTTCCAGCAGGGGCCAGACCTCCTCCCGCCCGCTTTCCAGAGCCGGGGCCGGGGCGGTCAGGCGAAAGTCCTCCTCCCCCTCTAGGTGGAGGTTCAGTGCCGGGAAGGCGGCCCGCAAACGACTGACCAGCACCGAGGGCCACTTTTCCCCGCCGTCGCTCCCCCGGGCGGGGTAAAAGACCAGAAGCCTGTCCTCAGCCCCCATACAGCCCTCATACAGAATGGTCCATTCCCGGGTCAGCTTGTCCTGCATCCGTGGGGCTGGCTCCAATCCCTGCTGGGCCAAAAAGTCCCGGTCCTCATCGGTAAGCAGGCCCGCCGAGGGGGCCACCTGGGGCATTTGCCCATCCTCGGCCCCCAGCAGACAGACCACCCGGCAGTGCTTGCCCGAAAGGCGGGGCAAGTCCCCCGCCGTCACCCGGTCCAGGGACACCGGGATAGCCCCCACATCGTACTGGGAGAGCACCAGTTTGAGCACCCGGCCAAACTCGTCCAGCTCCATGGGGGTTTCGGCCAAAATCACGGCACACTGGTCCAGTGCCCCGCACAAAATGTCCCAAAGCTGGCGGTATTCCTCGGCCTTCTGGGGGCGTCCGGCCTCTTGCAGGTCGGCTGCCCGCTGGGTCAGCCGTTGGGGCAGGCAAATGCGTTCCAAAAAGCCGTACAGGGCCCCGGCCTGGTCCCGGCCGGTCTTTCCCCCGTTCTTTTTCAGGGCCAGCAACGGCCCGCACACCTTTTCCCGCAGGAGATTGAGGGCCGTCAAGCCCTCGTCCTCCTCCGGGTCTATGGCCCCAAACTGACCGTCGGGCCGCCAGGTCCAGGGCTTGGGCGAGGTCCACTTGCTCCCCCGAATATCCCAGGTTTCGGCATAGTTTTCCAGCCGGTCCACCTCATCGGGTTCCAAATCGGTGAGGCCGGTTTTGAGGTAGCGGAACACGTCCTCCCTCTGCCAGCCCCCTTCCAGCACCTCCAGGGCGGCGGCCACCACGGCCAGGGCGGGCTTTTCCAGAATATCGGCCATGGCACTTAAAAAGACGGGCAGACCGTACTGGGGGAAGATGCTTTCCACCAGGGGGCGGTAGGGTTCAAAGTCCCGGGCGGCCACCGCCATCTCCCGAAAGCGTATCCCCTCCATGGCCAGGCTCCGCAGGGTGGCCGCCGCCCACTCCACCTCGCTGCGGGGGGTGTCGGCCCGGTAGAGGGCCACCCGCCGGGGCTCGTCGGGCCAGGGCCGGGGCTTGTCGGCGAAGAGCTGACCCTCCAAATGGGCCAGCTCGGCAGGCCGCTCCACAGGCTGGGTGAGATAGACCACCTCACTCTCCAGCCCGCAGCGGCGGCAGAGGTTCAAAAGCTGGTGGACGGTTTTCCGGGCCGGGTCAAAGAGGGGGTCGCCCCCCTCGGCCCGGTCGCAGAGCAGGCTTACCGTCACCTGGGCTCCCTGCTCCAGCAGGGCCCCGATGACCCGCCGCTCCTGGGGGGTGAAGTCGGTAAAACCGGCCAGATAAAATTCCTTGTCCTCGGCCCAGCCGCTCTCCTCCAGGGCCTGGGCCAGCCGACTGAGCCTGTCTCTGGGATCGGCGGCCACCCGCTGGGTGAGGGCGTCGTAGGCCCCGTAAATCAAGGCCAAATCCCGAAATTTTTCCCCTTCCTCCCCGGCCCGGGCCAAGTCCTCGGGCTGAATACAGCAGCTTTTCAGCTCGTCAATGGTGGAAAGCATCTGGCTGAGAAAGGCTGGCTTTCGGGAGGGCTTTGCGTAGATGGAAAGCTGGGTGGACACCTCTTTGAGGGCCGCCGACAGCAGGAGAATACGCCCGCCCCCGTCCAGGGTGGGCAGGGCACCACCCCCCACCTGGGCAAACACCCGGCTGGCCAGCCGGGTGAAGGAAAGCACCTCGGCATAGGTGGAAACCTCGTCCCCTCCGGCGGCACAGAGGGCCCGCTCGGCCTCATGGCTTTGCTGTTCGGGAACAATCAAACAGCGGTAGTCCCCTTGAACACGGGGGCGGGTCATGGCGGCAAAAACCGGGGTCAGGCGGTCCTTGTCCCCCCGGCCCAGCAGCAGCTTGAGCATCCTGTCCCCCTCCTTTCATGCGGTTATATTTGAGGCCTTGCAATCCAAGTGCTTGCGCACATCGTGCGCAAATGCGCAATATAATAGCCGTTTTGCGGCTATTATATCATATATTGAGGCTTCATAAAAGAG
>CAZHWK010000319.1:0-2484 GCA_964536405.1 uncultured Oscillospiraceae bacterium | reverse complement strand
ATTCTACCATATGGGGAGGAGTGGCGGAGGGAATTCGTTTAAGCTGTCTGGGCAAGACCCTTTCGGTAGCGCAGGCAGAAAAATCCGGTAATCCCAAGGCATAAAAGCTCGGACACGGTGGGGGAAAGCCAGATCCCTTCGCCCCCAAAGAGGGCGGCCATGGCGAACAGACTGCCCGCCAGAAGGACCAGGCTTCGGCCCATGGAAATGGTGAAGGAGTAGCCCGGCTTTTCCATGGAGGTAAAGAAGGCGGCCAGCACCACATTGAAGCCCATCAGCAAAAAGACGAAGGAATAGCGGCGCAAGGCATGGATGGAGGAGGGAATGAGGGGATTGCCTGCCTCCAGGAAGAGGTCCACAATGGTGGGGGCCCCAAGCTGTACCCCGGCAAAGCAGACCACCGACAGCACAGCCACCAGGATAACGGCATAGCGCAGAAGCTTGTGGCAGATATGCTTTTCCCCCGCCCCCAGGTGGAAGCTGGCCAGGGGCTGAAGGCCCTGGGCGGTGCCAATCATGGTCATGAGAACCATGGTGTTGACATAGCTGATGATGGTATAGCTGACCACCGCATCCTCCCCCAGCACGGCCAGAATGACCCGGTTGAAAAGGAAGATGACCAGGCCGTTGGAAAGCTCGCTCAGGCCGTCGGACACCCCCAGGGGGAGAATACGGCGGTAAACCCGGGGCTCGGGGGTGAAGCGGCCCAGACGCAGCCGCTCCTTGTGGGTGAGGAAATAGACGATAAAGACCGTGGTGGAGGTCACCTGGGCCAGTCCGGTGGCCAGGGCCGCACCCCAGACCCCCCAGCCGAAGTGCATGACGAAAATATAGTCCAGCACCACATTCATGATGGCACAGGAGAGCACCCCGATGGTGCTGACCTGGGGGGCACCGTTGGCCTTGACTTGAACCTCCAGATTGTAGGAAACCGTGAAGAAGACGGCAAACAGGGCGATAACTCCAACATATTCCTTCACATAGCCCAGGGTGGAGGGGGTAGCCCCCAGGAAAAGGGCCACCGGTTTCAGATTGAGAAGGGTGAGGGCGGCCAGCAGAAGGGAAATTCCGGCGGTGACCCACAGGTTTTGGTTGAAGTAATTTCTGGCCCGGTCCAAATCCTTTTGCCCCAGGGAGATGGAGATGACGGTGGAGGTTCCGGTGGCCAACAGGATGCCAAGGGTAAAGATAAGCGAGGTAAAGGGCATGGACAGGTTTACCGCCGCCAGGGCGTGGTCCCCCACCCCCTTGGCCACGAAGATGCCGTCCACAATGGAGTACAGGGAAAAGATCCACATGGACACAATGGATGGGACAACAAAGCGAAAGAAGCGTTTTAACAGGTTCATGGGGAGTATCCTTTCAAGTGGTTTTCCCTATGATAAACCCTCGTACTGTACGAAAGTCAAGGGGGTGGTGGAAAAATTTGATTTCAGATGCTTTTTTTGCCCCAAAGGGGTGGCCTAAAAGCAGGTCGGAAGGAAAGGAATGGTGGCCCATATGCGGGACTTTTATCATATCAGCGAGATAGCCAGGCTTTTTGACCTGTGCCCGGACACCTTGCGTTACTATGAGGAGAAGGGCCTTGTCCACCCGGTGCGGGGGGAAAACCGATACCGGATGTTCGGCATCCAGGATATTTGCACCCTCAACGTCATCCGCTCCCTCCGGGGGCTTGATATGCCGGTGGAGCGCATTGGGGAATATCTGGGGGGCAGAAGTGTGGAAAGTACCCTTGCCCTGATTGAGGAGGAGGAGGCCCTCTTTGCCCGCAAGCTGGAGGAGCTGGAGCGGCTGCGGGGGGAGGCCCTCTGCCGGCGGGAGCGGCTGATGGTCTGCCTGGACCTGCCGGTGGGGGTGGCCCAGGTGGTGGAATTGCCACGAAGGGGCTATGTTTCCCTCCGGGAGGATGTGATTTTGGAGGGGGAAATTGACTTTCTTCTCAAGCGGCTGGAGCAGGAGCATCAGAACTTCATCAAAATTATGGGGGACCAGCGCATGGGGGCCACCCTGGACGGGGAACGGCTGAAGGCCGGGGTCTACCACCACTATGCCAACGTCTTTTTTCTCACCGGGCCGGGCCAGCCTGCTGACGGTGATCTGCCCGAGGGAAAGTATGCCCGCATTTATTACCGGGGGCCATACAGCGGGTTTCGGCAAAATTTGCTTCAGTTGGAGGAATTTATTGCCGGGAAGGGGCTGACTCCTCTGGGGGCCCCGGTGGAGCTGTACCACATTGATGTCCATGATACTGCCCGGGAAGAGGAATTTCTTACTGAAATTCAGCAAAGGGTGGAGTGAAAACCGCCCCAAGCGGGGCGTATGGAAAAATTTGTGACCGGCTGGGTGCAGACATGCACGGAGGGAATATACAAGTAAAGCGAGAGATGATATCATCATATAAATAATCCCTAGGATTATTTAGATGGCACTCGGCCCGTCCCGGGCCGTGCCTGAAATTTCAGCCGTGGGACAACGTCCCAC
>CAZHWK010000318.1:0-2491 GCA_964536405.1 uncultured Oscillospiraceae bacterium | reverse complement strand
CCTCTTACTTGGATACCCGTTGGTAGGTTTGATAGAAGAAGCTCAAGTCCCCCTGGGTCAGCGGCCCTGAGGGGGGGAGAGCCATCCAGTCGGGGTCCTTGTCCAGGTTGGGAAAGTGGGTGTCGGCCGGGAAGGCGGCCTCTATTTTCGTGACATAGACGGTGTCACAATGAGGGAGCAAGGCCTGATAGACACTCTCCCCCCCAATGACAAAGCTGTCAGCCGGGGCGGCCGAGAGGAGGCTTTCTTCATCGGGAAAAATCTGAGCCCCTTCCACCTGGAAGTCCGGATTGCGAGAGAGAATGAGGTTGGGCCGACCGGGAAGGGGACGGCCACCGGGGAAGGTTTCCAGGGTCTTGCGGCCCAAAATCACCGGATGGCCGGTGGTGAGGGCCTTAAATCGCTTTAAATCTTCGGAAATCCGCATCAGCAAATCTCCCTCATTTCCAATGGCCCAGTTTTGGTCCACGGCGACGATGGCATTCATGGGGGGTCCTCCTTATGGACAAAATAGGGGGCTTACACAGCCACCGGAATTTTCCCTTCCAGGGGGTGGGCCTCATAGCCCTCCAGCTTGAAGCTGTCCTTGGTGAAGGCATAAAAATCGGTGATATCGGGGTCCAGCCAGAGCTTGGGGGCCTCAAAGGGAGGGCGGGCAATGATTTCCTCCACCACGGGCACATGGCGGTCATAGATGTGGGCATCGGCAATGACGTGGACCAGTTCCCCGGCCTCCAGCCCGGAAACCTGGGCAAAGAGGTGGACCAGCAGGGCGTACTGCATCACGTTCCAGCCGTTGGCGGTGAGCATATCCTGACTGCGCTGGTTTAAGATGGCATTCAGGGTCCTGCCCGACACGTTGAAGGTCATGGAGTAGGCACAGGGGTACAGGGCCATTTCGGAAAGGTCGTGATGGTTATAGAGGTTGGTCATAATCCGGCGGGAGGCCGGGTTGTGCTTTAGGTCATACAGTACCCGGTCCACCTGGTCAAACTCCCCTTCGGAATAGCGGTGCTTGACCCCCAGCTGATAGCCGTAGGCCTTGCCGATGGAGCCGTCCTGGTCGGCCCAGGCATCCCAAATGCGGCTGTTTAAATCGTGGATGTTGTTGGACTTTTTCTGCCAAATCCACAAAAGCTCGTCCCCGGCACTTTTAAAGGCCATCTTTCGGATGGTCTGGACGGGGAATTCCTGCTTCAAGTCATAGCGGTTGATGATGCCGAATTTTTTCACCGTGTGGGCGGGAGTTCCATCCTCCCACCGGGGGCGGACGGCCTGGTCGGTGTCCCACACGCCGTGGGCCAGAATGTCCTTGCAGTTTTGAATGAAGCACTGGTCAGCGTAACTCATAAAGCGTGTTCCTCCTCAGGGTCCGGCAGATGAAGCCACCGGGTCAGCCGCTCCCGGGGGAGCAGCAGGTTGACGGCAAGGGCCACCAGCACGCCGATACCCGTGTCTACCATGCGGTCCAGGGCGTAGGCGATGTGGTTGGGCGGGGTGTTAAACAGAATGATAGACAGGACTACTCCGCCGGGCTGAACAGCCCCGGGCCACTTAAACCGGGCCACCAGTGCCACCAGCAAAATAATGCCCACAAAGAGAAGGGGCAGGCGGAAGAAGTAGTTCCCTGTGGGGAAAAAGAAATGCTCTACAGCAAACATTCCCATACCGATAAAACCGCCCACAACGGTGCCAATCAGGCGGTTGCCCCCGTTGAGCCAGGAATTTTCCAGGTCGTTGCCCATGCCAAATACCGCTCCGATGCAGGCGAAGGTGGGGTTTCGGTTGCTCAAAGCGTAAAGCAGGGCGGTGAGGGTGGCGGCCAGAGCGGTCTTGATGCTCCGCAGGCCCAAACCGGGGATGGGGGCATGGATTGGTTTACCGGGTTCTTGCATGGAAGGACACTCCTTTTTTTATTTGGATTGAGGCAGCCGCTGGGCCAGAAGGGCCAGCACAAGGCCCACCAGGCAGGCCCCCAGGCAGAGCAGCAGCATCATATTTACGCCACCGAGGTCCAGGGCACGGCCCATAATAAAGCTGCCAACGACGCCGCAAAGACCGTTGGAAGCCACCATCATGAGGGTCTGGCCCTGCACCCGGTCGGCGGGGGGGACGTTTTCATTCACAAAGAAAACCGAAGTGGGGGTAAACAGGCCATAGCCCATCATTTGCAGGCATTGAACCGCCATAAGAACGGCCATGTTGGGGGCCAGCAAAGCGGCCAGACATTTCAGGGCGCAGAAGCCCATGCTCATGCTCATCAGGCCGCTGCTGCCGAACCGGCGCATGAGCCGTGGAAAGAGGATGGCGGTGGGTAGTTCAAAGGCCCCCATGAGGAAAAGCCCAAGGCCCAGATGGACACTTCCTCCACCCCGGGCCGTGACGATGTTCACCAGGAAGTTGGAAAGGGGAATGACCCCCAAAATGCCGAAGAAGGCGGCCAAAAGGGTGACGGTGAACCGGGGATGGGTACGAATGAGGGACAGGGGGG
>CAZHWK010000317.1:0-2496 GCA_964536405.1 uncultured Oscillospiraceae bacterium | reverse complement strand
CGTTTGGCCCCCTGCCGTGGGTCACGGCTCGTTTCCTCGCTCTTCACAAAGAGCGAAATCTCTTCCCCTGCGCCGGGGGCGGCGCAACGTCTTCGCTGTCCGCAGACAGCGAAACCCCATCCCTGTGGCGGGGCCGCCACACGTCCCTCGACCCCTGCAGAGGTCGAAATTCCCCTTGTTGGGCGGCAAGGAAACAAACGGCATGGGGCTACCTGTTAGGCATTAAAAAGATAGCCCAGGCCCCGGCGAGTGACCACAAACCGTGGGGAGGCCGGGTCGTCTGTACCCCCTCCCGATGCAGGACATCGTGTGGGGACCCCAACAATTTCACATCCTCGGGGCAAATAAATTGCCCCTGCGGAAATTCTCCCTATGGTCGAATTTACGGTGCAAGCACCGCCCCGTTTTGCGGGGCCCCGATGGAGAACGCCCCGGCCGAAAAGCAAGCGGAACTAGGCATTAAAAAGATAGCCCAGGCCCCGGCGGGTGACGACAAAACGTGGAGAAGCCGGGTCGTCCTCCACCTTTTCCCGCAGGCGGCGCACGGCCACGTCCACCGCCCGCACATCTCCGACATAGCCCTCATAGTTCCAGACATGCTCCATCAGAGCTTCCCGGGAATAGACCTTACCGGGATTGGATGCCAGGAAGGTGATCAGCTCATACTCCCGCTGGGTGAGATCCAGCAGGGTGCCGTCCTTGCTGACAGTGAGCCGTTCGGGGTCAATCACAATCCGCCCAAAGTGCAAAAGCTCTTCGGCGGCAGGGGTGGCAGAGACGGCCTCGGCCATGTGGTGGCGGCGGATATTGGCCTTGACCCGGGCCAGAAGTTCCCGCATAGAGAAAGGCTTGGTGATGTAATCGTCGGCACCAAGCTCCAGCCCCAGAACCTTGTCGGTTTCCTCCTCCCGGGCGGTGAGCATGATGACCGGGGTGGTACGGCCCTTGCCCCGCAAGGCCTGGCACACGTCAAAGCCGTTCATCTGGGGGAGCATCAGGTCCAGAAGAATGAGGTCGGGGTCCTGCTCCAGGGCCAGCTGAAGGCCGGTTTCCCCGTCATAGGCTTCCAAGGTGGTATAGCCCTCCTTCACCAAATTGAAGCTGAGAATGTCCACGATATTCTTTTCATCTTCCACAATGAGGATGGTTTTGTTCATGTGGTCTCCTCTCTTTGTCGCAATAAGGCGGCTTTCATGACCAAAGCGGCGGTTTTGGCATCCTTGACCTCGTCTCGGAGCGTCATGTCCAAGAGGTGGTCAAAGGGAAGCCGCTCGATATTCAAAAATTCGTCCTGGTCGGGGTGGCACTGGCCCTGGTGCAGACCGGTGGCCAGGTAAAGGTGGATGATTTCGGTGGAGATGCCGGGGGAGACATACAGGCTGCCTAGATAATCCAGCCGGTCCGGGATGACCCCAACCTCTTCCTCCAGTTCCCGCAGGGCGGCGGGACGGGGCTCCTCCCCATACTCCAGCTTGCCGGCCGGAACCTCCAGAAGCACCCGGCCCATGGGGTAGCGGAACTGGCGCACCAAAATGGCCTGGCCCTCATCGTCCAGGGGGAGAATGGCCACTCCACCGGGGTGGGACACCACTTCCCGCCCGGCCTCACGCCCGTCGGGCAGGCGAACGGTGTCGGTTCGTACATCCACGATGACCCCGTGGAAGCGAGGGGTGCTGGATAGGGTGGTTTCGGTCAGCTCCATAGCCAAGGTCCTCTTTTCAATCAAAATACATGTATGGACAGTATACCACAATGGTGAAATTCTGACAAGGAAACTCATACCCAAAGACCCAATCATTACAGCTATCTTTTCCCCCTTGTCTTTTTTATAATGAAAAAGAAAACGTCATTGAAACGGGGGAAAACCCGTCAAAAGGAGGTCCAACCATGACCATTGAACCAATCGGAAGTGCCAGCGTTGCCCTGTACATCACCCCTGCCGACCTGCGTCAGCGGGGGCTGACCCCCGAAAGCCTGACCCTGGAAGGGGCCTTGTCTTTGGCCCGGCAGGCCTTCCAGGAGGCCGGTATCACCACCAAGGGGGCCATTGAGATTGAAGCCTTTCCCGATGTGTGCGGGGTGCTGGTCTTTGCCAGGGTTCAGCCACGGGAGGGGGGCTGGTACTCCTTTGACAGTCTGGAGGAGGTGCTGGCCGCCACCCATGCCACGCCGGGCCCCTGGCCCGACGCTGCCCTGACCCTTTGGGAGGGGCGGTACTGGCTGAGTATGGAGGGAGGGGAGGAGAGTATTCACTGCTGCCTTTCTGAGTTCGGGCAGCCCGAAACCCCGGCCCCCTATTTTGAGGCCCGGGTACAGGAGCACGGCAGCGTGATTATCCCCGGAGATGCCTTTGGGGTGCTGCTGCGGCATTTTGGATGAGGATGGGCTGAAAATTTACGATTTCTTCATGCTAAACTCTTGACAGATGTGGTATAATCATATTCCAGAATGTTCCCAAGCAAAGGAGGTGCCGCCGGGTGGGGAAGGATACGATGA
>CAZHWK010000316.1:0-2513 GCA_964536405.1 uncultured Oscillospiraceae bacterium | reverse complement strand
GTGTCCTCCACCGTGGGCTCCTGCACCATGACGGGCTGGAAGCGGCGTTCCAGAGCGGCATCCTTTTCGATATACTGGCGGTACTCGTTGAGGGTGGTGGCCCCGATACAGTGAAGCTCCCCCCGAGCCAGCAGGGGCTTTAGGAGGTTGCCTGCGTCCATGGCCCCCTCGGTCTTACCTGCCCCCACGATGGTATGCAGCTCGTCAATGAAGAGAAGGATACGGCCCTCGGACTTTTTGACTTCTCCGAGGACGGCTTTGAGCCGCTCTTCAAATTCGCCACGGTACTTGGCACCGGCAATCAGACTGCCCATATCCAGGGCGAAGATGGTCTTGTCCTTCAGACTGGCGGGGACATCCCCCTTCACAATACGCTGGGCCAGCCCCTCGGCAATGGCGGTTTTGCCCACGCCGGGCTCGCCAATCAGAACCGGGTTATTTTTGCTCTTCCGGGAGAGGATGCGGATGACGTTGCGGATTTCATCGTCCCGGCCGATGACCGGGTCAAGCTGGTTTTTCCGCGCCCGCTCCACAAGGTCCGTGCCGTACTTCTTCAGGGCGTCGTAGGTGTCCTCCGGGTTGTCCGAGGTCACCCGCTGGTTGCCCCGCACCGAGGTGAGGGCCTGCATGACGGCCTCCTTGGTCACGTTGTAAGGGCGGAAGAGGGCACGCATGGCACTGTCCGCCTTCTCCAGCAGGCCCAGCAGAAGATGCTCCACCGACACGAAGTCGTCCTTCATGGCGTTAGCCTGGGCCTCGGCGGCGGTGAGGGCACGGTCCACATCCTGGGAGATATAGGTGGTGTCCGGCCGGGCCCCGGTGACCTTGGGGAGCTTTTCCACCTCGGCTCCGGCGGCGGCCCGGAAGGATTCCAGCGTGAGGCCCATCTTGGTCAAAAGCTGGGGGATGAGGCCGTCCTCCTGAAAAATAAGGGCACAGAGCAGGTGGGCCTGTTCCACCTGGGGGTTGCCGTACTGGATGGCAAGGTCCTGGGCCCCCCGGATGGCCTCGGCAGATTTTTGGGTTAATTTATTGGTATTCATATGTCTTCACTCCTTACTTTGGGTACTTCGTTTTCCACTGCTTAGTATAGGCACTTTAGACCGGAAATTCATGAACGAATTGTAAATATTAGCACTCTTGAATAGAGAGTGCTAAAAAGCAAAAAGGGGGTTGCCAGAAGGGTTAGGAAATGCTAAGATACCCTGGTTGCAATCGGCAAAACCGTTTGTATTTGAAAGAAGAAAGGGGAGGATGGATATGAAACGGGGAAACGACCTGGGCCATGACCCGGTTTTCCGGCTTGTGTTGAAGCTGGCCATCCCCACCATGCTGGCCCAGCTGGTCAGCGTGCTTTACTCCATCGTGGATAGAATGTATATCGGCAACATCAGCGGCGTGGGGGATTTGGCTCTGGCCGGGGTGGGGGTCTGCGGGCCCATTGTGACCCTGGTGGCCTCCTTCGCCTCTTTGGTGGGGCTGGGCGGTTCCCCCATTATGGCCATGCGCATGGGGGAGGGCCGCAAGGACGAGGCCGGGGACGTGCTGTGGAACTGCTTTGTGGTGCTGGCCGGGTTTTCGGTGGTGCTGACCGGCCTGTTTTTGGCCCTGCGTGGGCCTATGCTCCACTGGTTTGGGGCCAGTGAGGCCACCTTCCCCTATGCCAACAGCTACCTGACCATCTATTTGCTGGGGACCTTTTTTGCCCTCATGTCCACCGGGATGAACAGCTTTCTCATCTGCCAGGGGTTTTCCGGGCTGGGCATGGCCACCGTCATGCTGGGGGCGGTGATGAACATCATTCTGGACCCCATCTTTATCTTCCTGCTGGATATGGGGGTGGCGGGTGCCGCCCTGGCCAGCGTTCTGTCCCAGATGGCCTCCTTCCTGTTTGTGATGGCGGTTCTTCTGCGGGATAAGACCCCGGTGCCCCTGCGGCGCAGGAGGCTGGGCCGTAATGTGGTGGGCAGGGTGCTGGCCTTTGGCCTGTCCCCCTTTATCATCATCGCCACAGACAGCGTTCTGCTCATCGTGCTTAACACGGTACTTCAGCGGTATGGCGGGCCGGGGGAAGGGGATGTGCTGGTCACCTGTGCCACCATTGTGCAGAGCTACTTTTTGCTGATTACCATGCCCCTGGGAGGGATTACCCTGGGCTGTCAGCCCATTGTAAGCTTTAACTACGGGGCTGGGAAAACCGACCGGATTTTGAAGGCCATAAAGTGCATTGTGGGACTTTGCGTTGGTTTTGCCCTTATCATGTTGGTGGTGACCCACACCCTGTCCCCCTATTTTGTGCGACTTTTTACCCCCAATGCAGAGCTGGGGGCCAAAAGTGTGGGCTTTATCAAAATTTTCACCATGGCTATTCCCCTTTTGGCAGTGCAGTACCCCCTGGTGGACGAGTCCACCGCCCTCGGGGAGGTGCGTCTGGCCCTCTTCTGCTCCATCTTCCGCAAGAGCCTGTTTACAGTGGGACTTCTGCTGCTGCCCTGGCTGTTCATGGCCCAGGC
>CAZHWK010000315.1:0-2541 GCA_964536405.1 uncultured Oscillospiraceae bacterium | reverse complement strand
TCCTTGGTGGATTCCAAGTGAAAATAGGGATATATGGCAAAATTTTTGCCATAAGGGCAGGTGCATGGACTTTTCAGAAACGCTCTAAGCTATCCGCAGCGGATGGTCAAATTTCGGGCAATGGCATGGATACTCTGCCCGCAAAGCAGGCGTTTATTTCAAAGTTTCGGTGCCGCTCCGTCCTGCACTTCACTCTGACAGCAACACAAATAGGCCGTGGTGCGCCGGTTAGGGATAGATGATGCCATCCCTATGAGAGCCATTTTACCACAGAAGGGGGGGAGAAGCAATGGTGACAAATGACCGCACGCCATGGTATAATAACTGCAAAACAGTTATTATACCATTATACTGGCACGATTTGCTCCTTTCCTTCGGAAAGAACCGCAAACGATGCCGATATACCACGAGCCGCCATGCGGCTGTGGTATCATAATTGCTAAAACAGTGATTTCAGCCGGGGGCCGGGACGGCCCCATGGCATCATGGATGCAAAATGGGGGCAAACCCTTGGGCTTGCCCCTATTTATAATGAGAAAAACGCAGGAGAGAGAAGCATGAAGGGAATTTTATTTGATTTGGACGGAACCCTGCTGGATACCCTGGACGATTTGACGGCGGCCGTCAATGTGGCCCTGGGGGAGTTTGGCTATCCCCTGCGGACCAAGGCCGAGGTGCGGCGGTTTGTGGGAAATGGGGTACGGCGGCTCATGGAGCAGGCCGTGCCTGCCGGGACAAGCTCCCAGGACTTTGAACCCTGCTTTGAGCGGATGCGCAGCTACTATGCCGGGCACAACGCCGAGAAAACCGCTCCCTATGAAGGGGTACTGGCCCTTTTGCAGACCTTAAAGGAACGGGGTATCCCCATGGCTCTGGTGTCCAACAAGCCGGACGGCCCGGTGGCCCAGCTGGCCGATATTCACTTCCCTGGCATCTTTTCTGTCACCGTGGGGGACCAGCCGGGGTTGGAGCGCAAACCGGCCCCTGATATGCCCCTGCTGGCCCTGGAACGGTTGGGGCTGCAGCGGGAGGACGTGGTCTATGTGGGGGACTCGGACGTGGACTTCCGCACCGCCCGGAACACCGGGGTGCCCATCGTGTCGGTAAGCTGGGGCTTTCGGGACCGGGAGGTGCTGGAAGCCCTTGGGCCGGATTATCTGATTGACCGGCCCGAACAGCTTTTGGAGTTGGTGTAAGGGGGACTGTTTGTGGAGTGGAAGGAACGACTGGCGGGATTGCGGTGCCTGACCGCCTTGGCCCCCGAAGGGGGAAGCGAGGTGCTGGGCTGGCTCACCGATTTGGTGGAGTGCCTGGCCGCCGGGGACGGCCCGGGGGCCTTGGATGGATACACCTGTCTGTACCGCTGTTTGAAGGGGAGCGGGTATTCTGGCCTGGGGGCGTGTCTGTGGGATGTGCTGCGGGACAGGGAGACTGTCTATGGACAAGCTTCAGACCCCGAGGAAAGCCTGCGGCAGGCCGCCCGGGCCGAGTGCGCCCTTCTGCTGGAATTGGCGGGGCTTTCCGGGGAGGAGTGGAAGGCGGCCCTCAGGGAATGTCTGCCCCGGGAGTACCATGTCCCGGTGGCTTTGCTGCCCCAGTGGGAGGGGACGGTTCCCTTTGATTTTGAGACGCTGACCCGGTTTTACCGGGAGGTGGGCTGCGGCCTGTTTGCCCGCAACCGGGCCTTTGTGTGGAATGGGGGGACTCTCATTCCGGTGGCCGACCCGGATATTCCGGGTCCTGACGAAATGATGGGCTATGAGATGCAGCGTGGGGAGGTTATGGAAAATACCCGTGCCCTGGTGGGGGGAAAAGCGGTGAACAACGCCCTGCTCTTTGGGGATGGGGGGACCGGGAAGTCGGCCACCGTGAAAAGTTTGCTGGGGGTGTCTGGCTTTGAGGCGTTGCGCCTGATTGAGGTGGAGAAGGACGGAGTGCGGGAGCTGCCGGGACTGATCCGCTCCCTGGGGCATCGGCGGCAGAAATTTATTTTGTTTCTGGACGATTTGGCCTTTGACCGGGACGACGACACCTATGGGGTGCTGAAAACCATTTTGGAGGGCGGGGTGGAGAAGCGGCCGGACAATGTGGCTATTTATGCCACCTCCAACCGCCGCAATCTGGTGCGGCAGACCTTTTCCGACCGGGCGGGAGATGAGGTGGATGCGGCTGAAACGGTGGCTGAAAAGACCTCTCTGGCCGAGCGGTTTGGCCTGCGGGTGGCTTATTTGACCCTGAATAAGGCTGAGTATTTGAGGACGGTGGACGGTCTGGCCGCCCTGCATGGGGTGGCACTGGAACAGGAGGAGCTGCACAGGCGGGCCTTGCAGTGGGAGCGGTATCACCATGGTTGTACCCCCAGGACAGCCAAGCAGTTTATCGCAAGCTTGTAGGGGAGTTTCGACCCCTGCGGGGGTCGGGGAGCGATGGCCGGCCGCCAGCCAAGGAGCGAATCTCCCCCTGCTATGGGTCATGGCATGTTTTCCCGTCCGCCGAAGCGTGCGAACTCTCCCACTGTGGTGGGGCCGCCACACGCCCCTC
>CAZHWK010000314.1:0-2549 GCA_964536405.1 uncultured Oscillospiraceae bacterium | reverse complement strand
GCTGGGCTTCAAAGTCGGCCAAATCCAGGGAAAAGACCCCGTCCTGCTCCACTAAGCGGTTTTCCAGAATGGCTCGGTTTGCATTCTCGCAGACCTCAAAAAACTCGGGATAGACCGGGGGCTGAATGAGAATGGCCTCCCCCTCGGCGGCAAACTGCCGCACCAGGGCGGCCAGGGCGGGGACCACGCCCACGGCAAAGCTCATGAGGCTCCTGTCCGGAATGGTCCAGCCGTTGCGCCGCTGCTGCCAGTCGGCGATGGAGTCAAAATACTCGGCCGGCCGGGAGGTATAGCCGAAAATGCCCTGATGGGCCTTTTTGACCAGAGCATCGATGATGGGGGGTGCCGTTTTGAAGTCCATGTCGGCCACCCAAAGGGGGATGACATCCTCTGTTCCAAACTTCTTGATACGCTCGTCGTACTTGGATGCATTGTTATCGCTGCGGTCCACAATTTCATCAAAATGATATGTCATAAGAAACGGCCTCCTTACTGCTGTTTACGCATAAAATCCAGAATTTCTTGGCCGGTGGCAGCCCTGCCGTTTTATTCTCTGTTATGCCGGTATAGGGACAGGGTCCCCACAGGGACAACCTGTGGGGACCCTGCTCGCATTGGGATATTGGGAGAGAGATAGAGAGGGAGGTTAGACGTTGGCGGTATCCTTTTTAGCCATGGCCTTATCTAGCCAGTCACGGCCGTCGCAGAAGCGGGAAACGATGTAGCAGGTGACATAGTCGCCGGCCGAGTTAATCATGGTGGCGGGAGGGTCAACCAGATTGCCGATGGCCACCAGGATGGGGAAGGCGATTTCAATATGCTGGGGGAAGAAAATGGAACAGATGATGTACTCGCCGATGTAACCGCCACCGGGCACCCCCGACATACCGACCGAGGAGAGCACGGCCACCAGGATAACAGGGACAATCATGCCCCAGCTCATATCCTGTCCAAGAGCGCCCAGGACGAAGGCGATTTTCAGTACGCAGGAGAAGCAGGAGCCGTCCATATGCATGGTGGCACCCAGGGGGCAGACCATTTCGGCCACTTCCTTATTGATGCCGGTTTCCTCGGCTTCATTCAGGTTGGTTGGAATGGTGGCAACAGAGGAACAGGTACCGAGGGAAACGATGGCGGGGCGGGCGATGTGCTTCAGCATGGTTTTTACGCCGTGCTTGCCGCCGCCAAACCAGGCGAAGAGGGGGAAGGCGGTGAAGATGTAGATAAAGCACAGGGGATAGTAGACTGCCAAGGCACGGCCGTAGTTTCCAATGACCTCGGAGCCATAGGTGGCCACCAGGTCGGCAAAGATGGCGAAGAAAGCGATGGGGGCATAGTAGGTGATGATTTTGACAAACTGCATCATCACGGCGGTCAGACCTTCCAGCCACTTGCCAATCACGCTGTCAGGGCCACCGGCCAGGTTGGTGGCAAAGCCGAAGAGGATGGAGAATACGATGAGGGGGAGCATGGCCCGGCGAGAGAGCAGACCCACAAAGTCACTGGCAGTAAAGAAGTTGACAATCATGTCCGAGAGGGAGGCATATTCGCCCAGGGCTTCGCTTGGCAGCTCGGTCCAGGCGGAGGGAACGGGGGGAATTATTTTCATCAGGACGAACATGATGGCGGCGGCGATAGCCCCGGTGACAACGAAGACGGCCACGGTGGTGCCCATGATTTTACCGGCACGCTTGCGGCTTCTCATGTTGGCCACCGAGCCGGAGATGGAGGCAAAAACCAGGGGAACCACTACACAGAACATCATGTTGATGAACACGGTACCAAAGGGTTTGATCTTGTGGCCGAACTGGGGGAACTGCCAGCCTGCGATACAGCCCAGTATCATGGCCCCCAACATAATGGCCAGGAAACGATAATTTTTTGCGACGGATTTTCTATCCATGTTTGCATTGCTACTCATTACTAACTCCTCCTAATACAATTTTCCTCTCGGAATATCTGTATGACCCAAAGGGGTCTTACATTCTTCTTGTTTTCCGGGCCGTGCCCGAACAGGAACACGTGGATTGAGTTTCGAGCCTTTCTGAACCATCGCTGTGCCTGGAATTTTGAGCAAAAATTTGGTCAGACGAGCTATTTTTTTCTCAGGAATCCTTGGTGAATTCCAAGTAAAAATAGTGATATATGGCAAAATTTTTGCCACAAGGACGGGGCATGGAGGTTTCAGAAAGGCACTAGATTACAGCACCAGATCCTCGTCAGTCAGGTCGCCGTCTGCCACGATATTGGTATCCCCAATGAGGTAGAGCCCGGTGACGGCATCGCCCTCCCGCTCCAGTTCTACCTGCAAATTTCCCCCCAGGGCACTCAGGCGAATAGGGTGCTGGTCGGTCAGCCCCTTGAGCGTGATGACGGCGGCCGTGGAACCCGAACCCGTGCCGCAGGCCAGGGTGAAGTCCTCCACCCCCCGCTCGAAGGTGCGGATGATAACCGTGCCGTCCTCCTCCAGGTCATAGAAGTTCACGTTTGCCCCCTTAGGGAAGTCGGGGTGGCTGCGCAGGGCGGCCCCCAGGGGACGCATCCACTCC
>CAZHWK010000313.1:0-2561 GCA_964536405.1 uncultured Oscillospiraceae bacterium | reverse complement strand
CCACCCTGGGGTGTTTTTGCGAAGTGTTGAGCAGTTGGCCGTTGCGGAGGGTTCGTAGCATGACAAAAAGAAATGGTGGACGCTTGGCCGGCCACCGTCCTCGCTGTCCGCAGACAGCGAACCCCTCCCCCTGCGGAGGGTCACCGCACGTCCCCTCGACCCCCGCAGGGGTCGAAAACCCTTCCCCTGTGCCGGGACCGGCACACCGTCCCTGCCCGCCTGAGCGGGCACAAGCAAAGCCCCCTGTTCCAAGGAACAGGGGGCCGCCTTCATTTACCGCTGATATTCAAACTCCAGATTATACAGGGACACAATATCCCCGTCCTGAATACCCATCTCCTCCAGCCGGTCAAAAAGCCCGGACTGCCGCAGCTGGCGGTCAAACCAGTTGCGGGACTCGAAGTCGGAGAAGTTGACATTGGCCATAAGCCGCTGGAGCCAGGGCCCCTCCACCAGCCAGGTGTCGTCCTCGTGGGTGATGGTCACCGGCTCGCTGGTATCCACCTCGGGGGGCCGCTCCACATAGGTGGGCTCGTACACCACCACGGGGGGCAGATTGGCCAGTTCCCCGGCCACCGTCTTCATCAGCTCACGGGTCCCCTGATGGGCGGCGGCCGACATGACGAAGAAGGGATAGCCCTTGCCCTCCACATGGGCACGCAGGCCCTCCAGCAGGCTTTCATCCTCCAGAATATCCACTTTGTTGGCCACCACCAGCATCTTGCGGCTGGCCAGCTCGGGGGAATACTGCTGAAGCTCCTCATTGATGGCCTCAAAGTCGGCAATGGGGTCCCGCCCCTCGCTGCCCGACACATCCACAATGTGCAAAAGCAGGCGGCAGCGGTCAATGTGCCGCAGGAAGGCGTGACCCAGTCCGGCCCCTTCGGCCGCCCCTTCGATGATGCCGGGAATATCGGCCATGACGAAGGAAACCCCCTCTTCCACATAGACCACCCCCAGATTGGGGTACAGGGTGGTGAAGTGATAGTTGGCAATCTTGGGATTGGCCTTGGTCACCACCGACAGAAGAGTGGATTTCCCCACGTTGGGGAAGCCCACCAGGCCCACGTCGGCCAGCAGCTTCAGCTCCAGGATGACCTGCCGCTCCTGCCCGGGCAGACCGGCCTTGGCAAAGCGGGGTACCTGCCGGGTGGGGGTGGCAAAGTGCTTGTTGCCCCAGCCTCCGTTGCCCCCACGGGCCAGCACGAAGGGCTCGTCCCCCGACATATCGCAGATAATTTCCCGGGTTTCAGCGTCCCGGATGACGGTACCACGGGGAACCTTGATGACCAGGTTGGCCCCGTCCTTGCCCGAGCAACGCTTGCCCTGGCCGTCGGCCCCCGGCTCGGCAGCGTACTTGCGCTTATAACGGAAGTCCATCAGGGTGGACATGTGGTCGTCAATGACCACCACCACGTTGCCGCCCTTGCCGCCGTCGCCGCCGTCGGGCCCGCCAGCCGCCACGTACTTCTCCCGGTGGAAGGAAACCACGCCGTTGCCTCCGTTGCCCGAACGGACGGTAATTCTGGCGGTATCAATAAATGCGGGCATATTCCCCGCCTCCTTTCAAACAAAAGGCTCCGAACGAGGACCGTTCGGAGCCTTTAGTATACCCATTTTCGGATTACTGTGCGATCTCCACAATGGAAACCTGCTTACGGTCCTTGCCCAGACGCTCAAACTTGACCTTGCCGGACTTCAGGGCGAACAGAGTGTCGTCGCTGCCCTTGCCCACGTTCACGCCGGGATGGATATGGGTGCCCCGCTGACGGACCAGGATGTTGCCGGCCAGCACGAACTGACCGTCGCCCCGCTTCACGCCAAGACGCTTGGCCTCGGAATCACGGCCGTTACGGGTGGAGCCCACGCCCTTCTTATGGGCGAAAAACTGAATACCAATCTTCAGCATATCATTACACCTCCATATTGAGAACTAATATGTGTTCGGGATATTCCTCGGCCAGGCTGGTCATATGGACCATAAAGGCGGTCAGAAGATTCTGACAGGCACTTTCATGGGTCGCCCCCAGCTTGCCGGGAAGTTTAAGAAGGATGGAAGCATCCTTCTTACTCACCTTGACTGACGCCTCCAGGCCCATCACGTCGTTGAGCATACACTCCACAAGACGCACGGCGGAGGTGACGGCGGCGCAGACAATGTCTTCGCCGGCCTCGGCATAGCCGCTGTGCCCGGTCACTTCAAAGCCGGTCAGCCGCTCCTGCTCCGAGAGAATGGTGACGGTAGTCATACTTAGGCCTTAGCGGTAATCTTACCGATGGTCACCTTGGTGTAAGGCTGACGATGGCCCTGGCGTTTGCGGTAACCCTTCTTGGGGTTATACTTGAAGATGCGAATCTTCTTGCCCCGGCCGTTCTTCACGACCTCAGCGCTGACGCTGGCGCCGGCCACGGTGGGGGCGCCGAAGGTGGCGGTGTCGCCGTCGACAATGGCGAGAACCTCGTCAAAGGTAATCTTGTCGCCAGCCTCGTTGGGCAGCTTCTCGATGAAGAGGGTATCACCCTCGGTCACTCTGTACTGCTTACCGCCGGTTACGATAATG
>CAZHWK010000312.1:0-2573 GCA_964536405.1 uncultured Oscillospiraceae bacterium | reverse complement strand
TACCCGCCCCTGGTCAAGTCTATCGATGGTGCCACGCCCGCCTCCGGCGGTCAAGAACCCTGCGAAACACACGCTTTAGCCCCCGCAACATAGAAAGACCTGTAAAAATGAAACCTGCCAGCCCCCCAATACGAAGGCAACATTTTTCGTTATCGTAAGGTAGCACGGAGTGCGTCTGGGGGTGCAGGAACTCGGCAGAAATGCGGGGCGGTCAATCGACAGCGAGCACCGAAGAATGTTCGCCTTATTTTCTTTGGAAATCCAAAAGGCTTTTCTTTTCGGAAAAAGAAAAGTCGTTTGGCCCCCGCCGTGGGTCACGGCACGTTCCTCGCCGTTCGCAAACGGCGAAAGTCCCCCTCTGCCGGGGCAACCCCGGCACGTCCCTCGCTGTTCGCAGTACCCGCAAGGGGTACGCCGCATCCGTAAGGCGGCAAACCGCCAACGGCTACGCAGACAGCGAAATACTCCCCTTTTGTGAGGTAACATCGAATGAACATTCTCTTCACCTGCGGCGGCACCGCCGGTCACATCAACCCCGCCGTGGCTCTGGCCCGTATGTTTGAGCAGCGGCATCCCGGCTGTCACATCCTTTTTGTGGGGGCCGACGGCGGCATGGAAACACGGCTGGTCCCCAAAGAGGGGTACGACATCAAAACCGTTACCATCAGCAGTTTTTACCGCTCCTTCTCCCCCGCCGCCATTAAGCACAACCTGAACACCCTGCTGAATTTAAGCAGGTCGAAAAAGCAGGCGGCTGCCATTTTGACCACTTTCAAGCCCGACCTGGTGGTGGGCACCGGGGGCTATGCCTCCTTCCCATTGGTGAAAGCGGCGGCCAAAGCCGGTATCCCCACCGCCGTGCATGAGTCCAACGCCGTTCCCGGTCTGACCACCAAGGCCCTGTCCAAGGTGGCCGATTTGGTGATGGTGGGCTTCGAGCAAAGCAAATCCCACTACGACCACCCGGAAAAAGTGGTGGTCACGGGCACCCCCGTCCGGGGCGACTTCTTCCGCTATACCAAGGCCGAAGCCCGGGCCGCCCTTGGTATCACCGACCCCCGCCCTCTGGTTCTTTCGGTCTGGGGCAGTCTGGGGGCCGAAGCCATGAACGGCTATATGGCCGACTTCTTCGCTCTGGAGAAGGCTGCCGGGGTCCCCTTCCGCCACATCCACGGGGCAGGCCGGAATTTTGAAAGCCTGACCCACGCTGTGGGCGATCTGCCAGAAGGGCTTGAAATTCGGGAATATATCTATGATATGCCTCTGGTCATGGCGGCTGCCGACCTGGTTCTCTGCCGGGCGGGTGCCTCCACCATGGCCGAGCTGGCCGCCATTGCCAAGCCCTGTATTCTGGTCCCCTCCCCCAACGTGACCGGGGACCACCAGACCAAAAACGCCCAGGTGCTGGCCCAATCGGGTGGAGCGGTTCTCCTTCCGGAAAAGGACTGCTCGGGGGCCGTTTTGTACCAGCAGGTCACAAGCCTTCTCGCTAAACCCCAGGGGCTTTCCGATATGGCCGCCGCCCTGCGGGGTATCGGCGCTCCCGATGCCAACGAACGTATCTACGAGGCCCTGACTGCCCTGCTTCGCTGACACTTCCCGGCTTTTCGCATAGGATGGTCTACACCATGAAATGCGGAGGGCAAATATATGAGCGTTTTTACCATCACCGGCGGGCAGCCGCTGAGCGGCAGTCTGACGGTCCACGGCGCCAAGAACAGCGTACTACCCATTCTTGCCGCCACGGTACTCTGCCCCGGCGTAAGCGTTATCCACAACTGCCCCCCCTTGTCCGATGTGGCCGCCTCGGTGGCCATTCTGGAGCATCTGGGGGCCAAAATCACCCGCCGGGGGGACACGGTGACGGTGGACGCCACCGAACTGACCGGCCACTCCATTCCGGACCAGCTCATGCGGGAAATGCGCTCCTCGGTGATTTTCCTGGGGGCCATTTTGGGCCGTCTGGGTCAAGCTGAGCTGAGTTACCCCGGCGGCTGTGAGCTGGGTCCCCGGCCCATCGACCTCCATCTCACTGCCCTGCGAACTCTGGGGGCTGACATTCGGGAGGGCCCCGAAGGGCTTTTGTGCCTGGCTCCCAAGCTGACCGGGGACGACATTACCCTCTCCATCCCCAGCGTAGGGGCCACGGAAAATGCCATGCTGGCCGCCGTCTGCGCCCGGGGGGTAACCACCATTGTCAATGCCGCCCGGGAACCGGAAATCGTGGATTTGCAGGCCTTCCTGCAAACTCTGGGGGCCAAGGTCACGGGGGCGGGCAGCTCGGTCATCACCATCGAGGGGGGCGAACCCCTCCACAGCGGGGAGCATACCGTTATCGGGGACCGGATTGTGGCCTGCACCCATCTGGCCGCTGTGGCCGCCGCAGGGGGCGAAGTGGAACTGACAGGGGTGGATCACCACCATCTGTCCACCGTCACCGCCATTCTGGCCGAGGCAGGCTGCCGGGTATACAGCGATACCCGGGCCATCCATCTGCGGCGGGAAGGCCCTCTTCGGGCCGTGCGCCCCATCCGTACCGCCCCCTACCCCGGCTTCCCCACCGATGCCCAGGC
>CAZHWK010000311.1:2098-2586 GCA_964536405.1 uncultured Oscillospiraceae bacterium | reverse complement strand
CCTGTGCCCGGCGGGAGCCGAACTCGCTCACCGGGCGGCCCTCGGCCGCCCGCACCACACGGTTGGACTTGGTGGCAATGAGGGACTGGTGGTTGATGGCCAGAAGAAGATAGGTTTCGATAAACTGGGCCTCAATGGCGGGGGCACGCACGGTAAGAATGGGCTCCCGGGGGAAGATGGGGGTACCCTCGGGCACGGCCCAGATGTCCCCGGTAAATTTAAAATGGCGCAGATAGTCCAAAAATTCCTCGCAGAAGCAGCCCTTCCCCCGGAGGTAGTCAATGTCTTCCTCGGTAAATCGAAGCTGCTCCACATAGGTGACCACCTGCTCCAGGCCTGCGGCGATGGCAAAGCCACCCCCGTCGGGCACATCCCGGAAGAACACGTCAAAATAGCAGATTTGGTCGGCCATCCCGGTCTGGAAGTACCCGTTGCCCATGGTCAGCTCGTAGAAGTCGCAGAGCATGGTGTAGTTCATGGTGTCCATC
>CAZHWK010000311.1:0-1998 GCA_964536405.1 uncultured Oscillospiraceae bacterium | reverse complement strand
AAAATAAAAAACCTCACTTTTTAGCTGGAAAAGCTGACCATGGCCGCCGCCTTGCGGCGTGAATGTAACCATAGGGAGCATTCCCGCAGGGGCAATTCACTGGCCCCGAGGATGTGAAATCAAAAAAGGGGGTCCCCGGCTGACACGAAGTGTCAGTTGGGGGATGGCTCGTAGAAGTCGCAGAGCATGGTGTAGTTCATGGTGTCCATCAAAATAAAAAACCTCACTTTTTAGCTGGAAAAGCTGACCATGGCCGCCGCCTTGCTTACATCTGCCCCATGGCGGTACGCAGGGTGTTGGTGGTGGCCCCCAGGAAGAGGCGCACGGCATATTCGTGCATGGTCTCCAGTTTTTCGGGCACCCGGTCGGGGGTCAGGTTGCCCAGAACCGAAAAATCCCCATCCAGAATAAACTTGACCTCGGGGTCCTTCTTTCCGTCCCCCAGCAGACCGGGTCCGGCATGAAGCTTCAGGCGAACCCCGTCCACAAAGCTGGTTTCCAAGTCCACCGAGCATTTGGTGGTAGAGGCCTCCACAATATCATCCTCATCCAGAGGGCCGAGAACGGGAGGCTCCAGCAGGTCGTTCCAGGGGGTGCCTTCCAGGCCCAGCCGCTTGCGGGAGAAGGCATTGAGATACCGCAGACCGATGCGCTCAAAGGGGGCGGGGGCATAGATTTGGATGAACTGGGCCAAGGGCTTGTCCAGCCGCTGGGCAAATTCCTCCCAGGAGGAGTAGCGCAGCGTGGACAGGGCGATAAAGTCCCGTGTCAGGTTGATTTTCCAAAGGCCGTCTTCCGAGACAAAGTTATGGTTGCGGATGGCGGGGGGCTGTTCCACCGCTTGATTGGGGGTTCCGGCATTGATAAGCCGGGGGGCGGGGCGCTCCTCCCGCACCATATATTTGGGGAACTCATGGCGGATGGCCTCTTGAAATTCAACAGGATCCTTGGCCCCGATACTCAAAATGGAGGGGAACCGAATTTGGCAGATGGTCTCCACCAATGGGGTCTGGGCAAAGCTACAACGTTCATAATCAGCCAGAAGCATCGTATTCTTCCTTTCCGTGGAATTCGTGATATGAGTAGTTTCCCACAGCCGTAAGGCGGCTTGTGGCACATTGGCATCATGGCCGGTTCCCGGCTTCAACCGGAACCCCAATCCTGCCGTTCGGACGGTGCAATCGCAACATTGTAGCTATTTTACCCCACCTGCCCCCGCCTGTCAAACAAAGAGCGCAGAAAAAGCCGCAGGATACTTCTACCCTGCGGCTTTTGACGCTGTCTTACAGCCCATCCACGGCGGTCTTGAGCTGGGCCATGGCCTTTTCCAGAACCGGGCGGGGGCAGGCAGTGTTCAGGCGCATATAGCTCTCCAGCTTGGGGTCAAAGGGATAGCCCGAATTCAGCCCCAGCTTGGCCTTTTCCACCATGAATTGGTCCAGTGCCCGGTTCTCAAGCCCAAGCCCCCGGCAATCCAGCCACATCAGATAGGTGGCATCGGGCAGATAGGCCTTGATTTGGGGAATGTTTTGGTCACAAAACTCCTTGACATAGCGCATATTCCCCTCGATATAGGGCAAAAGCTCCTTCAGCCATGGCTCCCCCTCCCGGCAGGCAGCCATAGAGGCCACCAGGGAGAAGGCACTGTTGCGGTGAATTTCCAGGCTGGCCCAGAACCTCTGGAACTTGGCCTGCTCCTCGGCGTTGGGGAAAATGACGGTGGCCACCTGAAGCCCAGCCAGATTGAAGGTCTTGGACAGGGCGGTGCAGGTGATGGTGTTGGCCCCAATCTCCGGTGAAAGGGAGGCCATGGGGATATGCTTATGACCAAAGAGCATCAAATCGGCATGAATTTCGTCCGAGATAACGGGAACCTTGTACCGCAGACAGAGGTCTGCCATGGCGGTCAGTTCCTCCCGGGTCCAGGCATGGCCGGTTGGGTTTTGGGGGTTGCAGAGGATAAAGGCCTTGGGCCCCTTTTTCAGCTGGGCTTCAAAG
>CAZHWK010000310.1:0-2597 GCA_964536405.1 uncultured Oscillospiraceae bacterium | reverse complement strand
AAATCGGGATGTCCTGCATTTTTCCCGCCAATCACACCTGTTTCCATGGCCGGAAAAATTTTTTCAAAAATTTTTAATTTCCTCTTGAAATCATAGTGGAATAGTAGTATTATATGGGTGACCAAAGAAGAAAGGGGGAATTGATGTGAAATTATCCACCAAGGGACGATATGCACTCCGGCTGATGCTGGACATCGCCTTGCAAGACCGTGAGTTGCCTGTCAGCCTGCGGGATGTGTCCAAGCGGCAGGAAATTTCCCTCAAGTATCTGGAACAGTTAACCCCTGCTTTGGTGCGTGCCAAGCTTCTGCGTGCAGTCCGTGGGGCAGGGGGAGGGTATTTCCTCACCCGCAATCCCGCCGAGTATACCGTGGGGGAAATCCTGCGGTGTGCCGAAGGTGAGCTGGCCCCGGTGGAATGTGCCGCAGGCGGCCGTTGCTGCGAGCGGGCGGCCACCTGTGTCACCCTGGAGGTTTGGCAGGACATTTCAAACGCCATTGATTCGGTGGTGGACCACCGCACTCTGGCTGATTTGGTGGAGCGTACCCACGAAAAGCAATGCTAAACATTTTACCCTTAAATCATAGTTAAAATATATGAATAATAGGAAAGGACGTGTCTGTATGATTTATGCTGATAACGCCGCCACGACGAAACTTTCTCCCTTAGCTCTTGAGGCCATGATGCCTTATTTTGGTGAGGCCTATGGCAATCCCTCCAGCCTGTATGCCTTTGGCCAGCAGGCCAAAACCGAGTTGGAACAGGCACGTGCCCAAGTTGCCTCCTGCCTGAATGCCAAACAGGAAGAGATTTTCTTTACCTCGGGCGGAACCGAGAGTGATAACTGGGCCATCAAAGGGGTGGCGCAGCTCCGGGAGCCCAAGGGCAAGCACATCATCACCTCCTCCATTGAGCATCATGCCATCATGCACACCCTTCAGGAGCTGGAAAAGAAGGGCTATGAGGTGACCTGGCTGCCGGTGGACGACAAGGGTCGTGTGGACCCCCAGGCCGTGAAGGCCGCCATTCGGCCCGATACCATTCTGATTACCATCATGGCCGCCAACAATGAAATTGGCACCATCCAGCCTGTGGCTGAGATTGGGGTCATCGCCCGGGAAGCCGGGGTGCTGTTCCACACCGATGCCGTTCAGGCTGTGGGTCATATCCCGGTGGATGTGGAAAAGTGGAACTGCGACCTGCTCTCCCTGTCGGGCCACAAGTTCCACGGCCCCCGTGGTGTGGGTGCCCTCTATGTCCGCAAGGGCCTGCGTCTGCCCCCCCTCATTGCCGGAGGCGGCCAGGAGAAGGGCCGCCGTTCGGGCACTGAGAATGTGGCCGGCTGTGTAGGCATGGCGGCCGCCATGAAGGAAGCGGTGGATGCTCTGCCCAGCGAGATGAGCCGTCTGGCCGACCTGCGGGATAAGCTGATTGCCGGGCTGGGGGCTCTGCCCAGCACCCGGGTCACCGGTAGCTTGCAGCACCGCCTGCCCGGCATTGCCTCCTTCGTCTTTGAAGGAACCGAGGGGGAGTCCCTGCTCCTCCACCTGGATGCCAAGGGCATTTGTGCATCCTCCGGTTCGGCCTGCTCCTCGGCTACCCTGGACCCCTCCCATGTGCTGCTGGCCATCGGCCTTCCCCATGAGGTGGCCCACGGCTCCCTGCGGATTTCTCTAAGTTCGGGTAACACCGAAGAGGAGATTGAGAAGATTTTGGAGATGGTCCCCCAGGTGGTGGACTACCTGCGTAAGATGTCCCCCGTGTGGGATGAAAAGGCCCAGAAACCTGTCTGGGATATGTGAGAAAAGGAGAAATTACCATGTTATATACCGAAAAAGTGATGGACCATTTTGAGCATCCCCGGAATGTGGGGGTCATTGAGGACGCCGACGGCGTGGGCCAGGTGGGCAACCCCAAGTGCGGGGACATTATGAAGATGTACCTGAAGATTGACGACGGCATCATCACCGACGTGAAGTTTAAGACCTTTGGCTGTGGCTCGGCCATCGCCACCTCCTCCATGGCCACCGAGCTGATTATGGGCAAGCCGGTGGAGGAGGCCCTGAAGCTGACCAATGCCGCCGTGGCCGAGGCTCTGGACGGTCTGCCCCCCGTGAAAATGCATTGCTCGGTGCTGGCTGAGGAGGCCATCAAGGCCGCCCTGGGGGACTATTACCGGCGGCAGGGCCTGCCCGTGCCCCCCGAATGTATCCTTCCCTGTGAGGATGAGGAGCATGGTCACTGTTGTGGCTGCGGACACTAATCCATACCTGAAAAAGCAAGGGGCCGATTTTCATCGGCCCCTTGCTTTTTGCAGCGAAAGATGCCGCATCTTGCAAAAGGCTGGGCTTTATACCCGAAACCGGACTTGACAGCACCCCCACCGTGACATACAATAGTCACCGTGTAAAATTTATCCTTTCTGAGAGCGTTTTTTCCTTAGGCGGTACCGCTCCGGCAAGAAAAGGAGATTGTTTTTTGTGATTGAACTAAAGCATATCAGCAAAGTTTTTCCCACTGCCGACGGTATGTTTACCGCCCTGGAAGATGTGAACCTGACCATCCAGGATGGGGCTGTTTTCGGCATTGTGGGGATG
>CAZHWK010000309.1:0-2598 GCA_964536405.1 uncultured Oscillospiraceae bacterium | reverse complement strand
ATGCCGGCTGTGCCGTGGAAGTCGGACAAATCTTTGTCGAATTTGGTGCGGAAGGGGGTGTTCTCGATGTTATGGATTTGCCGCTGGAAGCCGTCCTGGGGGTCATAGATGGCCATGCCGCCCCGCTTGGTTCCCAGGTGGGAGTGATAGTCCACCCCAAAGAACACATCCATCACGCAGTCATGCTTCGAAATGGTGCCGAAAAAACCACCCATGCTCAGTTTCTCCTAACCTGTTTTGTGTGGGGTTTCGCCATTAGGCGAAAAAGAGGCCGGAGAGAGTCATGGGGTCGATGTACTGACCGTCCTTGTACACCCGCATGTTGCCCGAGGCCACCTCGTCGATGAGCATGACCTTGCCCTCGGCGTCATAGCCGAACTCAAACTTGATGTCATAGAGCACCAGGCCCTTTGCCTTCATGTCGTCAGCCACAATCTGGGTGATTTTCTGGGTCATGTCCTTGATGTCATCATACTGCTGCTCGGTCATCACACCCAGCACCACCAGACCGTCCTTGGTCACCAGGGGATCGCCCTTTTCGTCGTTCTTAAAGGTAGTTTCCACATAGGCGGGCAGGTCGGCCCCCTCCTGGACATACTCGCCGTAGCGGCGCAGGAAGCTGCCCACGGCCTTGTGGCGGCAAATGACCTCCAGCCCCTGTCCAAAGACTTTGGCGGGGAGGACTTCCATGGTGGTGTCAGTCAGGTCGGCCGAAACATAGTGGGTACGGATGCCGGCGGCATTGATTTTCTCAAAGAAATACATGCTCATGCGCAGGTTCACATCGCCCACACCGTCAATGGTCAGGCCAACGGCATTTTCGCCGGGATCAAAAACCCCGTCCTTGCCGGTGCAGTCATCCTTGAACTGGAGCAGGTAGTTGCCGTTGTCCAGAGCGAACACGTTCTTGGTCTTACCGGTATACACAAGCTTCTTTTCCATGTTTAAATCTCCTTTTGCAGCTTCTCGTCTTTTTCGGCCACCTGGGCAGCCATCTCTTCTTTAAACTGGGTCAGTTTGATACGCAGGGTTTCGTCGTCCAGGGCCAGCATCTGAGTGGCCAGAATGGCGGCGTTGTCAGCCCCGTCCACCGCCACACAGGCTACGGGGATGCCCTTGGGCATCTGCACCATGCTGAGCAGGCTGTCCAGGCCGCCCATCATGCTGGTTTTAATGGGAACCCCAATGACGGGCAGGGTGGTAAAGGCGGCCAGAACCCCGGCCAGGTGAGCCGCTTTCCCCGCAGCGGCAATGACAACGCCGAAGCCCTCTTTTTCTGCGCTAGACGCAAAGGCTTCGGCGGTATGGGGGGTGCGATGGGCGGAAATGATGCGTGCGCAGACAGGCACGCCAAAAGCGTGCAGCCGGTCGATGCAGGGCTGAATGGTGGCCAGATCGGAGTCAGAACCCATAATGACGGCGACTTTCTTCATGTGTGGCACCTTCCTCATACGTGATTTTACGAGAATTTCATCCTTAATTTATCGTATTTTGCCGCTTCCTGCAACCCGCAAAAAGCAATTTCGTATGCTTGCCCAATGGAGGACAAAAAAAGGGGTGGCAAGTTGGAAGTTTCGTGTCAGAAATTTTGTGGGAGGAAAAGAAAAATTTTAAGAAAATAGAGGGCCTGTTTCGGGCACAAAAAAGAGGGAACAGGCAAAGCCTGTCCCCTTTATGGGCAAAACGTATAGCGGCTTACAAAAGGCCGATGGAGTCCAGAATACGGCGTACCTCCTCGGCCCTACGGCTCCAGGCAGCGGCAGAGCCGTAGTCCTTGCGCCGGGGTCCTACCCAGGCGGGGTCCTCCCGAAGAGCCTCCTCACAGAGCCGGACAAATTCCTCGGGGGTATGGGCCCCGTAAATGACGTCGGGAAACTCCTCCACCTCGTCAGGAAGCAAGCGGGAAACAATGGGCAACCCGGTGGAGAGATACTCGTAAATTCGACCGGGAATGACGTCGCTTTCCTCATCCCCCTGGCGGCGAAGGTTTAGGAGAACACGGAAGCGGGAGAGGTAGTCGGGCAAATCCACCGCCGGGCACGGCCCCAGAAAAACCACGTTGGAGTAGGTGGCCAATTGCCGCACAGCGGGGCAGTCCTCGATGTGCCCCAGCAGAGCTAGGGTCCATTCCGGATGCCGATGGGCCAGGGCCAGCACAGGGTCCAGATCCAGCCGACGGTCAATGGTGCCGCACCAGCCCAGCACAGGGTCCAAAAGGCCCTCCACCCCGGCAGGCAGTTCGGCAGGTGGGCGGCAGAACATGGGGTAGTTCACCCCGTTTGGAAGCAAGGCCACATTGGGACTGCAGGGGGAGATGCGCTGCTTGAGCAGGGGGGAGGCGGCAAAAATCACGTCGGCAGCCAGGGCCAGCTCACTTTCCTGTTCGTCCAGCTCGGGGGGCCAGAAGCAGTCACAGTCATAGACCAGACCCCGATAGGCAAAATAGTCCAGGAAGGGAAGCTGTTCCGGGCAGGTGAGCCAAAGCACAGGCTCCCGAAACTTATGCTTGGCAATCTGCCGCTCCATAAAAGCGGCCTGTTTGCGAAGGGATTGGCGGCGGAAGAAGGGGTGCCGGAGGGACAGGGTGCTGTCCGGCGG
>CAZHWK010000308.1:0-2616 GCA_964536405.1 uncultured Oscillospiraceae bacterium | reverse complement strand
GCTCTGGCCCATATTAAGGAATAAACTGAAAGGCCAGCTCTTTGGGGCCCCACAAGGTGGGGCGGCCGTTAGGCCGTGAATTCCGAGGAACGAGGAATTCCGCAGGCGGAATTTATTTCCGCCGAGGAAGTGAAAGCTTCGGGGTCCCCATGAAGCCGTGGCTTCATGGGGGGCTGGCCAAGGCTCTGGCCCATATTAAGGAATAAACTGAAAGGCCAGCTCTTGGGGCTAAGTAAAGAATAAAAAGGCAAAACCGGGGGCACGGCATCGCCGCCGTCCCCGGTTTTGTTGATAAAGCGGACAGAAAGACACATTGAAAGGTAAGGAGGCCAGGCCATGTTTCCGGAAATCGAAGCAGTGCTGGACCAGTATGTAAGACCCTTGCTCAAAACCCATGGAGGGGACCTTGAGGTACTCAGCGTAGAGGATGGCGTGGTGCGGTTTAAGCTGCTGGGCCACTGTGCAGGCTGTCCCGCTGCCGACCTGACCAACGAGGAACTCATTCAGGCCGAGCTGGTGGAACGGGTTCCGGGGATTACCAGAGCGATTATGGTGCAGGACATCAGCGAAGAGCTTTTGGAACAGGCCCGGGCCATTATGAAGCAGCGGCATGAAGGAAGATAAACTCCGGATTGGGGTGCGCTACTGCGGGGGCTGTAACCCCAGATATGACCGGGTGGCTGTTGTCAAGCGGCTGGAGGATATGCACCCCCATCTCAGCTTTGTGACGGTCAGCCCCGGAGAGTCGTATGCCGCCGTGCTGGTGGTGAGCGGCTGTCCTGCCCGCTGTGCCAAGACAGAGGATTTGCCAGAGAGCGGCCTGCGCATCAGCGTAAATGGCTGGGACGACCTGCTGGACGTGAAGGAAAAGCTGGCCGAAGCCCAGCGGGAGCCGGAGGCCCTTGCCCTGGAACGGGATGGGGTGCTTGCCCTTTTGCCTCACCGGGAGCCAATCCTTCTCGTGGATAGGGCCAGTCGTTTGGTCCCCGGCGTTGAGGTCACGGCGCATTTCTATGTGAAGGCGGATATGCCGGCTTTGCAGGGGCATTTTCCGGGTGAGCCGGTATTTCCGGGGGTCTATACCGTGGAAGCCATGGCCCAGGCCGCCGACCTTCTGCTTTTGAGTTTGGAGCGGTATGCGGGCAAGACACCACTCTTCATGGGGGTGGAGAAGGCCAGGTTCCGCAGACCCATTCGCCCGGGAGACACCATGGACATCCGGGTGCATCTGGTGCAGGAGCGGGCCGAAATGGCCGTGGCCACCTGTGCAGGCCAGGTATTTGTGGCCGGTGAGCTGATGGCCGATGGAGAAGTGACCCTAGCCATGCGTTAGGGATAGATTAACTGTGAAAAATCTGATATCATGAGGGAGTGAAACCATGGATTGGAAAGCCTATTATGACAGCCATCTGACCACCGCCGAGGAGGCGGTGAAGCATATCAAGTCCGGCAACCGGGTGGTGGTGGGCCACGCCTGTGCCGAGCCCAGCCACCTGGTGGAAAAAATGGTGGAAAATGCCGCCGCTTACAAGGACGTGGAAATCGTTCATATGGTAGCTATGGGAAAGGCCGCTTACTGCGCCCCCGGCATGGAGGAGCATTTCCGTCACAACGCCCTCTTTGTGGGCGGAACCACACGGGAGGCGGTAGCCAGCGGCCGGGCCGACTTTACCCCCTGCTTCTTCTTTGAAATTCCCCGCCTGTTCCATACCACTCTGCCTGTGGATGTTGCCATGGTACAGGTGACCCCTCCGGACGAAAACGGAAATGTTTCCCTGGGCGTATCGGTGGACTATACCCTGGAGGCGGTCAAGACCGCCAAGCTGGTCATCGCCCAGGTCAACCCCCAGATGCCCTTCACCCATGGCGGGGCCGTCATTCCCGTGACCGAGCTTGATATGCTGGTGGAGCATGAGGCCCCCATCATCGAGCTGGCCCCCCCGAAAATCGGGGACATTGAGAAAGCCATTGGGGAACATTGTGCCTCTCTGGTCCGGGATGGGGATACCCTCCAGCTGGGGATCGGGGCCATTCCCGATGCCGTGCTTCTTTTCCTGAAGGAAAAGAAGGATTTGGGCATTCACTCCGAAATGTTTTCCGACGGCGTGGTGGAGCTCTGCGAGGCCGGGGTCATCACCAACGCCAAAAAGACCTTGAAGCCGGGCAAGTTTGAGGTGGCCTTTCTGATGGGCACCCGCCGCCTGTACGACTTTGTGGACAAAAATCCCGATGTGCTTCTGGACCCTGTGGACTATGTGAATAACCCCTTTGTCATTGCCCAAAACGACAATCTGGTATCCATCAACTCCTGCGTGCAGGTGGACTTGATGGGCCAGGTGGCCTCCGAGTCCATTGGGCTGAAGCAGATTTCGGGCACCGGCGGCCAGGTGGACTTCGTTCGTGGCTCCTCGGCCAGCAAGGGCGGCCGCTCCATCATGGCCATGCCCTCCACCGCCAAGGGCGGCATTTCCAAGATTGTCCCCTTCCTGGATGAAGGGGCGGCCATCACCACCGGGCGCAACGATGTGGACTATGTGGTCACCGAGTACGGCATTGCCCACCTGCGGGGGGAAACCCTGCATCAGCGGGCCCGCAATCTGATAGCCATTGCCCACC
>CAZHWK010000307.1:0-2632 GCA_964536405.1 uncultured Oscillospiraceae bacterium | reverse complement strand
ACTTACCATTGTCATTCTGATTTTTGGTGAGATTTCCCCCAAGGGTCTGGCCAAGGAATCCCCCGAGGCCTTCGCCATGATTTCCGCCCCCTTTCTGCGGATTTTGATGGTGATTTTCCGCCCCCTCAACTTCCTGTTCGCCCAGTGGAAGAAGCTTTTGCAAAAGGTCTTTCGGGCCCCTGAGGATGGAGGCATCACCGAGGAGGAACTCATCACCATGGTCAGCGAGGCTGAAAGCGAGGGCGGCTTGGACCGCCATGAAAGCGAGCTCATTCGCTCTGCCATCGAGTTTAACGACATGGATGTGGACGAGATTTTGACCCCCCGTGTGGATGTGGTGGCCGCCGAGGATACCGCCACCATGGACGAGGTGGCCGCCCTGTTTGCCCAGTCGGGGTATTCCCGCTTGCCCGTCTACCATGACACGGTGGACAATATCATCGGGGTCCTGCACGAAAAGGATTTTTATGCCGCCCGCTACCGGGGGCTGGAGAGTTTTCAAACCGCTTTGGGCAGAGTGATTGCCACCACGGGCAGCACGAAAATCTCCCAATTGCTGCGGATTTTGCAGCAGGCCAAGGCCCACATGGCCGTGGTGGTGGATGAGTACGGCGGCACCGAGGGTATCGTCACCCTGGAGGATATTCTGGAGGAGCTGGTGGGCGAAATCTGGGACGAGCACGACGAGGTCATTGAGGAGTTTAAAAAGCAGGAGGACGGAAGCTACCTCATCTCCTGCAACGCCAACTTGACCGATTTGTATGACTTATTTTCCATCCGTGGGGATTGTGATGCCGCCACCATTTCGGGCTGGGTCATGGAGGCCATCGGCCGGGTTCCCGAAGTGGGGGACCACTTCACCGCCGACGGTTTGGATGTGACGGTTACCCAGGTGGACCACCGCCGGGTGCTGGAAATCAGCGTGGTGGTACTGCCTAATACCGAAGCGTAAGGCCAGACAAGAAGGCCGTGGGAGGCCCAGGCCCCCCACGGCCATTTTTTATTTTCTTGAAAAGGAGCAAACGGGTATGCTCGATATTCTAACATTCCTCCATGCAAGGTTTCTCGAAGGGCAGGTCGTAGAACTTGCCCTTATTTTGGAAACCTCCGGCTCGGTCCCCCGTGGGATGGGGGCCAAGCTGGCCCTGGGCCGGGACGGAACCTTTGTGGGCACCGTGGGCGGTGGGGCCATCGAGCAGATTGCCCTGCGCCGAGGGGCCGACCTGCTCCAAGCGGGCGGGTCGGGCTGTGCCCACTATACCCTCTCCGGGGGCGAGGTATCCAACACGGGCATGATTTGCGGGGGGGCCGCCCTGATGGGCTTTGCCTGCCTGAAGCCCGAGGAAGAGAACGTGGCCGCCCTGGGCAAGGCCATGGCCGCCTATGAGGGTGGCCTGCCCCACTGGCTCACCCTCTTCTGGCAGGAGGGCGAACCCGCCCACCTGGGGATGGTCACCAAGGACAGCGGTGCCTGGGAGGGCCTTTGTCTGTCCCGGCCCGCCTGCCGCCGGGAGGAGGGCCGGGTCTGGTACGCCGAGCCCCTGTTAGCCGGACGGTGCTTCGTCTTTGGAGGCGGCCATGTGGGCCGGGCCCTGGTGCCCGTGTTGGCTTCCACCGGCTTTCGCCCCACCGTGGTGGACGACCGGCCCGGGGTGGCCCTGCCGGAATTTTTCCCAACGGCAGAAGGGGTGCTGGTGGGGGACTTTGACCATATTTTGACCCAGGTGGACATTCAGCCGGGGGACTATGTGGTGATTATGACTCACGGCCACCGCAGTGACCTGTCCCTTCTGGCCCAAATTTTGAAGACCCCGGCTGCTTTCATCGGCTGTTTGGGCAGTAAGAAAAAAGCGGCCACCGTGCGGGAACGTCTGGCCGACATGGGCTTCAGCCCCGAGGACATCGGGCGTATCCACTCCCCGGTGGGTCTGCCCATCGGCGGGGAAACCCCCGCTGAAATTGCCGTGAGCATTGCCGCCCAGATGATTTCGGTCCGTACCCAGCTGGCGGGAGGGCGGCACTATGGAGCTGTGTGACCTGCTGGGGCTGACCCCCGGGGTGATAAGCCTGATTGGCGGGGGCGGGAAAACCACCATGCTCAAACTTCTGGCGGGGGAGCTGTCCCGGCGGGGGAGGGTGGCGGTCTGCACCACCACCCACATCGGCCCTGTGGCCGGGATGCCCCTCATCACCGGGGGAGAAGAGGAGCTGAAACAGGCCCTGATTGCCTCCCCGCTGGTTTGTGTGGGCACCCCAACGCCGGAGGGGAAGCTGTCGGCCCCGGCCATCCCTGTGGCCCGGTTGGCCGCCCTGTGCGATTATGTGCTGGTGGAAGCCGACGGGGCCCGCCACCGGCCCTGTAAGGCTCACGCTCCCCATGAGCCGGTCATCCCGCCGGAAAGTGCCCTTACCATACTGCTGATGGGGGCCGACGGCTTTGACCGGCCTATTTCCGAGGTGGCCCACCGGCCCGAGCGGTATGCCCAGTTGGCCGGGGTGCCGGTAGATGCTTTGATTACTCCAAACCTGGCCGCCCGGGTCCTTCTGACCGAGGGACTGCACGACCGGGTCTTTCTCAACAAGATGGAAATGGCCCGCCAGAGAGAGCTGGGGGCTGAGCTGGCGGCTCTGC
>CAZHWK010000306.1:0-2633 GCA_964536405.1 uncultured Oscillospiraceae bacterium | reverse complement strand
TTCTTTTCGGAAAAAGAAAAGTCGTTTGGCCCCCTGTGGCGGGGCCGCCACACGTCCCTCGCTGTCCGCAGACAGCGAAACCCCATCCCTGCGCCGGGGCGGCACACGTTTTCCCGCCCCTTGCAAGGGGCGAAACTCCCCTCCTGCGGCGGGGCCGCCACACGTTTCCTCAACCCCCGCAGGGGTCGAACTCTTATTTGCCCTGCCGGGGCACTCCCGAAAGGGCAGACTGGGACCACTCTCTGACAAAGGTCAAAAACCGCCTGGCCGCCGGGGTCAGGCTCTCCGAGGAGCGGAAGGCCACCCCCACATCCCGAAACTGGGGCTTATCCAGTGGCAAGGTCACCACCCGGTAAGGCGTTCGCTGTACCACCAGCTCGGTCAGCACACTCACCCCCAGCCCATTCTCCACCATGGACATCACGGCATAGTCATCGTCCACGGCATACCGTGTGTTGGGATGAATGTGGTAAGCCTCAAACACCCGTGTAATTTCCCGGTCCCGGTCGTCCTCCAACTGAATGAATGGGTCCTGGGCAAAGCGGGCGATGGGATAGCTTTTCTCCCCTGCCAGAGGGTGGTCCTCGGGCAGCACCGCCATCTGTCCATCCCGCAGAAGAAAAATGGTTTCCAGTGCCTGGGTGGCAGGCAGGGCGATAAACCCACAGTCCACGTGGCCGGACATCACCCAATCCTCAATCTTCCGATACTCAATGTGGGTCAAAATCTCAAACTGGATGCCGGGATATAGGGCCAGAAAGGCCTTCATCATCTGGGGCAGACGATGGACCGAAAAGCTGTTAAAGGTGCCCACTCGGATGGTGCCGGTGGTCAGGCCGTGCAGCTCGGACACCGTTTGTGTCAGCCGCTGATTGGCGTTGCACACCGCACGCATATGGGGCACAAGGGCCTCCCCCGCCGGGGTGAGGGCTACGCCTCCCTTGTTTCGGGTCAGCAGGGTCATCCCCCACTCCCGCTCCAAGTCCCCCACAATCCGGCTCACCGCCGACTGGGTATACCCCAGTTCCTCGGCCGCCCGGGTCAGATTGCCAAACTCCACCGCACGCAAAAAGGTTTCGTATTTCCCCAGATCCATTTCCTCACATCCATTCTATTTTATCATGATAAGCATGCAAAACAGTCGCTTGTGTCATAGTTATTTTCAGTGTATACTGTGCTTGTAAGGAAGTCAAGCTGCGAAACGGAAAGGAGTGTCCAACATGAAAAAGACAACTTTGGAGAGAGTGCGCCAGGTGGCTCATCCCTATGACTGCCGGTATCCCGCCCAGCCCAGGGCTAACGAGCTGTGGCAGGGAAGTCCATGGCGGGCATTCCGTACACTTGCCGGTCGTTAGGGCAAGGACTTTAACGATGCATGGGCGAAAATCTGTCCGGTAAAACCGGCAGGGGTTTCACCCCCCTGCCCAGGGCTTCTCCCGGGGGCGGGCTGTCCTCCCAAGGCACCGCTCCCTTCAGGGCCGTGCTCCGGGACCTTTTCCGGAGCACGGCCCTTTTTCGCCCTTTTGACATTACATGGTTGATGTGCTACAATTTCCCCGCAAGATAATAAGTAAGGATGTGTGTTTCGTGCCAAGTGCGCTGCTAGGTACTCTGCAAAGTCTAACCATCTACATCGCTCTGGTGGTCATTGGGGCCATCATCGGTTCCCGCCCCTTTGTGCGGGGGAAGGAACTGCCCTGGCTGGGCCGGTTCCAATTTTTTGCCCTGATAATTTTAATTACCTCCCTGGGGGTCAAGCTGGGGGCCAATGAGGAGGTCATTTCCTCCCTGGGCACCATCGGCCTGTCCGCCCTGCTCATTACGGTACTGGCCATCGTGGGGTCGGTAACCTGCGTGTTTCTCCTGCGGAAATTTATTCTGAAGCTCAACCGTCACGGCATCCCGGCCACCGCTCAGGCCATGGCCGTGGAGGATGGGGAAGAAGCCGCCGCCCAAACCGCCGAAAAGGCGGATACCTCCACCACCTGGTGGATTGTAGGGGCGGTCATCCTCGGGATGCTGGCGGGGCGGTTTTTGCTCCCCCCTTCGGTCAGTGCCTACTGCGGGACGGTCATTGACTTTGGCCTGTATCTGCTTTTATTCCTGGTGGGGCTGGACATGGGTAAGCAGGGCGGTGTCGGCGAAGCCATCCGTCAGGCAGGCTTCGGGGTACTGCTGGTGCCCCTGGGGGTGGTCATCGGCACCTTTGCCGGTGCCGCTTTGGCCGGGGTTTTCCTGCCCATGAGCATCAAAGATACCATCGCCGCCTCGGCGGGCTTTGGCTGGTACTCCCTGGCCCCCACCCTGCTGGAAAAATACTCCCTATCGGTGTCGGCCGTGGCCTTCCTCTCCAACGTCATGCGGGAGATTTTTGCCATCGTGGCCATTCCCGTGGTGGCCCGGAAGGTTGGCTTCGTGGAGTGCGTGTCCCTGCCCGGCGCCGCCGCCATGGATACAGTTTTGCCCGTGGTGGTGGGTGCCACCAGCGAGCGGATTACCATTTATTCCTTTGTATCGGGGGTCATCCTCTCCCTGGCGGTTCCCATTCTGGTGCCTGCCATTGTGGCTCTGCCCTTTTAAGCTTCCCAAAATTTCATCAAAAAGTGCCCCGGAACCAAAGGTTCCGGGGCACT
>CAZHWK010000305.1:0-2640 GCA_964536405.1 uncultured Oscillospiraceae bacterium | reverse complement strand
CACGGTGGCACCGTCCTTGACCAAAACTTCGTCCACAATGCCCGCCATACGGGCCACCACGCTGGTTTCCATCTTCATGGCTTCGATGATGGCCACCACCTGGTTTTCCTCCACCCGGTCCCCTGGCTTGACAGTCACCTTGGAGATAAGGCCGGGGATGGACGCCCCCGCCTGGCTCTTATCCTCGGGGTCGGCAATGGGCCGGGTTTCCACCTGGATGGCGGCGTTGGGGTCGGAAACCGACACGTCCCGGCGCATCCCGTTTAGCTCGAAGTGGACGTTGCGCTTTCCGTCCTCGTTGAGGTCCCCCAGACCCAGGTACTTGATGACCAGGGTCTTGCCGTCCTCAATATTAATCTTATTGGTTTCGCCCAAAGCCATGCCGTTAAAGAAAACATGGCTGCCCATACGCATGATGTAGCCATACTCCTTCCGGTGGCGGCAGAACTCCTCCACCACTTTGGGGTACAGGCACCAGGAGATAACCGTGCGGTCCGAGGTGTCGGGATAGAACTTCTTCACCTCGGCCCGGGCGGCCTCAAAGTCAATGGGCTCCAACAGCTCGCCGGGGCGGCAGGTGATGGGCTTCTCCCCCTTGAGGACGACGGCTTGCAGGTCCTCCGGCCAGCCCCAGGCGGGCTGACCCATCATGCCCTTGAAGTAGGACACCACACTGTCCGGGAAGGTCAGGGCCTCCCCCTTCTGGACAATGTTTTCGGGGGTGAGATCGTTTTGCACCATGAAGATGGCCATGTCCCCCACCATCTTGGAGGAGGGGGTCACCTTCACAATGTCGCCCAGCATGGTGTTGACCTTGCAGTACATCTCCTTGACCTCTTCAAAGCGGTGGCCAAGGCCCAGGCTGGTGACCTGGCTCTTGAGGTTTGTATACTGGCCCCCAGGCATCTCATATCGGTAGATGTCGGTGGCGGGGTTTTTGAGGTCATTCTCAAAGCTCTTATACCGCAGGCGCACATCCGACCAGTAATCGGTGAGCTTCTGGACCCGGTTTAGGTCAAAGCCGGTGTCCCGCTTCTGCCCCTGGAGGGCAGCCACCACCGCATCCATGGAGGGCTGGCTGGTGAGGCTGGACATGGAGGCCACGGCGGTGTCCACAATGTCCACCCCGGCTTCGGCCGCCATGAGGTAGGTGGCAACCTGGTTGCCGCTGGTGTCGTGGGTATGGAGGTGGACGGGCAGGCCCACCTCATTTTTCAGGGCGGTAACCAGCTCCTTGGCAGCATAGGGCTTCAAAAGGCCGGCCATATCCTTCACGCAGAGGATGTGAGCCCCTCTGCGCTCCAGCTCCTTGGCCAGGTCTACATAGTATTTGATCCCGTAGCGGCCACCGGTCTTGCCGTCCTCAATGCCGCCGTTATAGCAGACCACGGCCTCGCAGATCTTGCCCTGCTTCAGCACCTCGTCCATGGAGACCTCCATGCCGGGGATCCAGTTCAGGGCGTCAAAGACCCGGAAAACGTCAATGCCCCCCTTGGCCGCCTCGGCGATAAAGGCACGGATCAGGTTGTCGGGATAGTTGGTATAGCCCACGGCATTGGCCCCCCGCAGAAGCATCTGGAAGGGGATATTGGGAATTTCCTTGCGGAGCAAATCAAGCCGCTCCCAGGGGGATTCGTGGAGGAAGCGGTAGGCCACGTCGAAGGTGGCCCCGCCCCACATTTCCAGCGAGAAGCAGTCGGCCAGAATTTCGGCGGTTCCCGCCGCCGCCTTCACCATGTCCCGGGTACGCATCCGGGTGGACAGGAGGGACTGGTGGGCGTCCCGCATGGTGGTGTCGGTAAGCAGAAGCTTCTTCTGGCCCAGCACCCACTTCTTCACCGCCTCGGGGCCGTCCTTGTCCAGGATGGACTTGATGCCGTACAGGGGCTGACCGGTGACGGGCGGGAAGCGGGGAATGTCCAGCTGGAGCCGCTCGGCATTGGGGGCGGCCACCTGAATTTGTGCGATGTATTTCAGCACCTTGGTGGCCCGGTCCCGGCTGTTTTCAAACTCAAACAGCTCATGGGTATCGTCGATAAATTTGGTATGGCACCCGCCCTGGTGGAACTTGGGGTGGGTCAAAATGTTGGTGACAAAGGGGATGTTGGTCTTGACGCCCCGGATATGGGTTTCTCCGATGGCACGTGTGGCCCGGCGGCAGGCCCCTTCAAAGGTATTGTCCCAGGAGGTGACCTTGACCAGCAACGAGTCATAGTAGGGGGAGATGACAGCCCCGCCGTAGGCGTTGCCGCCGTCCAGACGAACACCGAAGCCACCGCCCGAGCGGTAGGAGGTAATTTTGCCCGTATCGGGGGCAAAGTTATTGGCCGGGTCCTCGGTGGTCACACGGCACTGGATGGCATAGCCGTTGATGTTCAGGTCGGACTGCTCCCGCAGACCGATTTCGGGCGTGGAGAGAGGATAGCCCTCGGCAATTAAAATCTGGGCCCGGACCAGGTCGATGCCGGTGACCATCTCGGTCACGGTATGCTCCACCTGAATACGGGGGTTCATCTCGATAAAATAGTGGTTGCCGTCCCGGTCCACCAGAAATTCCACCGTCCCGGCATTGACATAGCCCACCTGCTTGGCAATTTTCACCGCATCGGCATGGAGCTTTTGCAGGGTGGTCTGGGGAAC
>CAZHWK010000304.1:0-2642 GCA_964536405.1 uncultured Oscillospiraceae bacterium | reverse complement strand
ACGTTGTATTATGCTGAACACGGTTATGCACTTCCCCCCATTTTCTTGGAGGAAAAATCACTGGGATTTCCTTATATTGAAGAAGTATATGGGCTGATTACATCCTATGAAAAACCAAAACTTGGCCCTGACAAAATAAAAAATATCCTTGGCGTTGATTATGAGATGGGTGAGGAGAAGTCATCGTTCCTTGGAAACCGGGAAATTCGTTGGCGGGTTCTCTCCTTATCAGAACCCTTATCCCAGCTGTTTCGGCAGACGCAGGTTGGCAATGCCTTCGGGAGCAGCACCGGTGATGTGCTTTATCTGGAGGATACGGGGGATAACACTTCATTCCTGCTGATTGACTTGGGGGAAACCACCTTTCGGGGACAGCCCGGCTATCGCAAATATTCTCGAATACCAATCGAGTAATCAGCCTTTTTCATAGGTACACTATGGATTTTTCTTATTGGAAACAGGTCGATAGAAAAAGCCTACCTCCCTGCTGACAGACAGGTCAGCAGGGAGGTAGGCTTCTTGATTTTCCAAACTATCACGTTGTGCTTAGAGCAAAACAACCCCTGCGTCGTGACAGGCCTGCATGGTCTTTTCATCCCAAATACTGGCCTGAACCTCGCCCACATGGGCTTTGCCCAAAAGCTGCATACACAGTCGGGACTGGCCGATGCCCCCGCCGATGGTGAGGGGCAGTTCCCCGGCCAGCAGCATCTTGTGAAACTGAAGGCTGCGCCGATGGTCGCATCCGGCCAGGGTGAGCTGGCGGTCCATGGCCTCAGGGTCCACCCGAATGCCCATGGAGGACAGCTCCAAGGCCCGCTCCAGAATAGGGTTCCACACCAGAATGTCCCCGTTCAGGGTCCAGTCGTCATAGTCGGGGGCACGTCCGTCGTGCCTTCCCCCCGACTTCAGGGTGCCGCCGATGCCCATCAGGAAGGTGATGGGATGCTCCTTCACATAGGCATCCTCCCGCTGTTTGCCGGTGAGGCTCGGGTAAAGGTCCTCCAGCTCCTGGGCGGTCACAAAGCTGACCTCGCTTTCCATGAGGGGCAGGGCCACCAGCTGGGGGAAGATGGCCCGCAGGGTGGTCTGGGTTTCCCGCATGGCCTGCACAATCTGCTCCACCGTTTCCCGTAGGTAGGTTTCGTTCCGGTCCCGGGGGGCAATGACCTTTTCCCAGTCCCACTGGTCCACATAGGCCGAATGGAGGTTGTCCAAATCCTCGTCCCGGCGGATGGCGTTCATGTCGGTATACAGCCCCTCCCCCACCGAGAATTGGTAGCGGTACAGGGCCATACGCTTCCACTTGGCCAGGGAGTGAACCACTTGGGCCTCCCGTCCGGTGGAGGGCACATCAAAGGTGACCGCCCGCTCCACCCCGCTGAGGTCGTCGTTCAGGCCCGAGGCCGCCTCCACAAACAGGGGGGCGGACACCCGGCGCAGATTGAGGGCACCGCACAGGGTATCTTCAAAAAGACGCTTCAAAAGGCCGATGGCCTTCTGGGTGTCGTATAAGTTCAGCCGAGAGGCATACTGGGCCGGGATGTAAGAGCCTTCCATGTTTCAACACTCCTTCTGATCTTGCACTCAATGGAAAATATTATATAGCACTCCTGGAAAAAACACAAGCGGCGGTTTCCAGCCGGACAAAAAAAGAACCCCCTGGGGGGTTCTTTTTTTATTTCAGCCGCCCTGTTTGAGCAGCTTTTGCTTCATATCCCAAAGGGCCTGGGACAAATCCACATAGTAGTTGTGGGGATTTTCAAACCGCTTAACCTCGTCCCAAAGGGAGTCAATTTCCTGGGCACAGTAGGCCCGTGCCTCCTGGATGGTGGGCAGGTCATACACCCGCTTGCCCCCCTGGAAAATGGGCTTGAGCAGGGGCCGGGCCACAAAGTCGGTGATGGTCTTGCGCTTCCAGGTGGCCTCGGGGTCAAAAAGCTCCAAAGGCTTGGTGGGGTCAATCTCCTCATCGTGCAGGGTGATGAGGTCGGCAATGGCCTTGCCATTCTCCCGCTCAAAGAGGCGGTAGACCTTTTTAAAGTGGGGGGTGGTAATCTTGGCCGGATTTTCCGAGATTTTGATTTTGGGGATAATGGTTCCCTCTTCATCCTCCACAGCGGCCAGCTTATAGACCCCACCAAAGACAGGCTCGGACTTGGAGGTAATCAGCCGTTCCCCCACCCCGAAGGAGTCAATTTTGGCCCCCTGAAGAAGCAGGTCCCGGATGATATACTCATCCAGAGAGTTGGAGGCCACGATTTTGCACTCGGTCAGCCCGGCCTCATCCAGCATCTGGCGGGCCTTGCGGGAGAGGTAGGTCAAATCCCCGCTGTCCAGCCGGATGGCACAGTGGGTGATGCCCCGGGGCAGCAGAACCTCCCGGAAGGCCCGAATGGCGTTGGGTACGCCAGAGCCAAGAACGTTGTAGGTATCCACCAGCAGGGTAGCGTTCTCCGGATAAATTTCGCAGTAGGTTTTGAAGGCGGTGTATTCGTCGGGGAACATCTGCACCCAGGAGTGGGCCATGGTCCCCCCGGCGGGGGCACCGTACAGCTCGTCGGCCATGGTGCAGGCAGTTCCGGCACACCCGGCGATATAGGAGGCCCGGGCACCCAGAAGGGCACCGGCCGTCCCCTGTG
>CAZHWK010000303.1:1623-2655 GCA_964536405.1 uncultured Oscillospiraceae bacterium | reverse complement strand
CCCGCCCTTTTTTGTCCTCATATTTCCGGTTTCTTGATGATGTTTACTCTTCGTCGTCGCAGTCCAGTCTGGCCTGGAATTCCACCTCAGCCTGCCCGCCGGGCGCCAGCGTGCCCACATTGATCCCCAGCTCTGGGCTGCGGTTCTGGGGGGCACCGTCGTTGATGCGGGTGGTGTTCGGCACGTAGTCCAGCCGGTCCTCCAGCTGGTCGGTCACCGTCACGTTATCTAGGGCCACATTCCCCGTATTGCGGGCAATCAGCGTATAGGTCAGCACCGGCTCCTCTGGGGTCACGTAACACCGGTCCACCGACTTGGTGATGCTCAGCCCGGGGCGCAGAACCTCCAGAGCGGCCACGTTGGACGCAGCCTGGGCCTCGGTTTCGCCGCCGCACACGGTGACGAAGCGATAGTCCAGATAGGCTGTATTTTCAATGACCGACGGAGCCCCCTCCAGGGGCCGGGCCGCAAAGGTCACCACACCCACACCGCCGGGGCCGATGGCGGGCAGGCTCACCCCAGTGGTCAGGTCGCCGGGAATCCGCACGCCGTTAAAGCGGATGATGCCCACCTGAAGATACCGGGCCGCCAGAGGGTCGGTAAGGGTCAGGGTATTGATGGGAATACTGGAACAATTGCGCACGGCAATGGCGTACAGCACCTCGGCCCCGGGCCGGGCGCAGGTCGGCGTCACCGTCTTAGCCAGACGCACCGACACGATTTCGGTGCATACCTCTTCGCTGGCCGCCGTCACCCTTCCGGGTGTCATACAGCCGCAGGCGGTACAGTCGTATAGGCCAGTGGCCGTGGCCTCATTGCAAACAGGCCCGGGGTTGCGCCCGCAGGGGCAGCCCAGGCCGCTGGAACACCGCTCGGTCTTGTCATTGCACATAAATAGGACTCCTCTCGATGATGGAGCCACGGAGACCGGAGCCCGGTTTTCACACCGTGGCCCCAATTCACTCTATGCCCACAGGCAAGAGAAGGTGCATTTTCCTCTTTTTTGTGGTACACTACCTACACCGCAGTTTT
>CAZHWK010000303.1:0-1613 GCA_964536405.1 uncultured Oscillospiraceae bacterium | reverse complement strand
ATCGCCATGTTTGAAGGATTTTCCGATGCCACCCTGGATTTTATGTGGGGCATCCGCTTCAACAATGAAAAAACCTGGTTTGAGGAACACAAACAGGAGTACTTGACCCACTTTTACCGCCCTATGAAGGCCCTGGCCGAAGAGGTCTACACCCGGATTGACCAGGCCCATCCCCACCACGGCCTGATTCGCAAGGTATCCCGCATTTATCGGGATGCCAGAAGGCTTCGGGGCCGTGGTCCGTACCGGGACTGCCTGTGGTTTTCCATCGAAAAGCCCAGCGACCAGTGGACCTCCACCCCGGTTTTCTGGGCTGAGGTTTCCCCCGAAACCTTCACTTACGGCCTGGGCTACTACATGGCCAAGCCGGTGACCATGGCCAAGCTCCGTGCCCGGATGGACACTGACCCGGAACCGATGGAGAACCTAAACGCCATGTTGGATGCACATCCCGACTTCCGGCTGGATGGGGAAGAATATAAGCGGCCCAAAGGGGCGGCTCCCTCCCCCGCTCTGGCCACCTGGTATCAGAAAAAGTCCTTCTCCATCTATCATGAGGAGGCCTTTTCCTCGGCCCTGTACACCCACGACCTGGTGGACAGGCTGACGGAAGCCTTCGAATTTCTGATGCCCTTTTACGATTATTTTATCACCCTGGATGGGGACCCCGACCCCCGCTATCCGTAAGCCAGTCGTTCAAAATGCGCCAGCTTTGACAGAAATCCTTTTGCAAATTCTTTTTTCAAACCTGTGCGATTGCCCAAACGGTATGAAACCGAAACTTTTTTCCATGTAACATTTTCGCCCGTCGGCACACACTAGGTTTGAAAGGCGGTGCTGCTGGTGGATCATCGAAAAGAACAAAAGGCGAAGGCGCTGATTTGCGTCTTCGCTCTTTTGATGGCTGGAGTACTAATCTGGCTGGAGGGACTGTATCCCCATGCCCTGCCTGCCGACTCCTATGCCGAGTTGGAGGACGATTGCAAGCTGATTGCCATTACCTTTGACGACGGCCCCCGCCGCAGTACCACCACCGCCCTGCTGGACGGTTTGGCCGCCCGAGGGGTGCCCGCCACCTTTTTCCTGATTGGGGAGCAAATTCCCGGCAATGAGGACATTCTGGTGCGGATGGCCGCTGAAGGGCATCAGGTTGGCATCCATTCCTACACCCATGCCAAGCTCACCGCCCTCAATAACGCCGACTTTCAGTCCGAGGTGGGGCGCACCCGCACCGTTATCCAAAATGCCATAGGCCCCGGCGACCTCCTCCTGCGACCCCCTTACGGTATGACCGACGATGGGGTGAAGCGCAGGGCCGAAGCACCCATTATTCTTTGGTCCATCGACCCCGAAGATTGGGGAGATCGAAACACCCAGCGGGAGGTGGAGCAGATTGTTTCGGAAGCCAAGGATGGCGACATTATCCTGCTTCACGATATTTTTCCAGAAAGTGTGGAGGCCGCCTTTCAGGTCATTGATGCCCTCCACGATGAGGGCTTTTATTTCCTCACCATCTCGGATCTTTTTGCCACCCGTGGCATAGACCTGAAAAAGGGCGAGGTCTACTGGAATGCCTACCCGTAAAAAGAAAAGAACTCTCCCTCCGGGCTTGG
>CAZHWK010000302.1:0-2671 GCA_964536405.1 uncultured Oscillospiraceae bacterium | reverse complement strand
GTCTAAAAAAGGCAGGCATCTTCGTTATGCCAAGCAGGAGGATTGACACGAAAACATTGCCCTAGGGGGCCTTCGTATGCCCCTGTGTTCATGCCATCCCCCCATGAAATGACGGGAAATTTGTCGCCTGCACGGTGAGAAAAAGGGGGCGGGCAAGTGCGTTGCCCGCCCCCTCATCTTGTATGTTTCTTGTTATCCCTCGTGGGTCAGGGCATATTCGGCGGCCCAGTTATCCACAAAGGCGGCCCTCACGCCTTCCCAGTTGGCGTCGCTCTGGTCGGCGGCGTACAGGGTCAACGCCCCGCTCAGGCCCTTCTTCCACTCCTCGGAGGGGATGGTGGCAAAGTTCCAGGACACGGGGACCTTGCCCTCGGCCGTCATGGCGGCGTCCTGCTTGACGAAGAGGTTGGGGGACTCCTGGGCATTCTTGAAGGGGATGACGAAGCCCATGTCCTCGGCCAGGGCCTTGGTGCCCTTGTCGGAGGAAACGCACCAGTACATGAAGTCCAGGGTGGCCTGAATGTTCTCGGGCTTGGCTTCCTTATTCACGCACCAGAAGTTCTCGGTGCCGGTACACAGTCCCTGCTTGGCCTCGTCCCCCACGCCGATGTAAATGGGAATCATGGCCAGGTCGTCGTCGGTAAACTTGCCCTCGCCGGTGACGTTGCCGTACTCCCAGGAACCGTTCTGGAAGAAGACGGCCTTGCCGGCCAGGAACTCATTTCGGGAGTCGTCGCCCGTCTTGGCCGAAAGCTCCTTGGGGTCGCAGGTGGAGTTGTTGATGTACAGGTCCCAAATGTTGCGGTAGTTGTCCAGATAGGTGCCCTTAATGGCATCGGTGGAGCCAATTCCGTCGGCCTGATACTCAAAGTAGATGGGCAGGTTGGCCAGATGGGTCTGGAACCGCCAGTCCGAGGAGGAGTCCATCCCCGAGGAGGAGAAGGCCGCAAAGCCCAGCTCGCCCGAACGGGCGGTAATGTCCTCGGCCACCTTCTTCAGGTCGGCAAAGCTCTGAATGTCGTCGATGGAGTAGCCGGCCTGGGCCAGCAGGGTCTTGTTGGTGATGATGCCGTAAGACTCCACCACATAGGCAATCCCGGCCACCGAATTGCCGTCCTTCAGGGCAAAGGCGTCGCTGGTCAACTCGCCATACACCTGGGAGCCGGACAGGTCATAGCAATAGTCCACCCAGTTGGCCAGACCCACAGGGCCGTTGACTTGGAAGAGGGTGGGAGGCTCCTTCTTCGCAATTTCGGCCATCAGAGTGGTTTCATACCCGCCCTGGGCGGCTGTGACCACGGTGACGGGCACACCGGTTTCTTCGGTGTAAGCCTTGGCAAGGGCCTGCCAGGCGTCGTTCTGTTCGGGCTTAAAGTTTAAGTAGTAGACACTTCCGGTTCCGGATGGGGCCGAGGGGTCAGTGCCGGGGTCGGGAGCAGGACTGGCCGCTTCCTTGGGGCCGCAGCCGGCCAGAGCGGACAGGAGCATGGTGCCGGAAAGCGCAAGAGCAAACAGCTTTTTCTTCATTGTAAATTCCTCCTAATTCAATGAGGTCCAAACTGGGAACGTTTCATTGGAAACGTTCCCAGTTCCCTGTGCTATTAACTATACGCCCCTTTTTCCAACTTTACAAGTCATCTTTGAATGTTTTACCTAAATTCAGCATTAAGCCAAAGAATATTCCGTACATTTTGTACAATACGCTTGGTTCTACGAACCAAAAAATGCCCCCTCCAAACGGAGGGGGCGTCCCGGCGCATCACACACGGGTAAGACCGGCGGCAGGCTGCCCGTCTTTGACATAGCGGTGATAATTTTCAAAAATGTATCTGGCGTCCACCTTGTAGCGGGTCAAGTGGGCGGTAATCAGCTCTGTGGCCCGGGCGGCGTCTTTGCTTAAAATGGCGTCCAGCAGGTTCCGATGCTCCTGCACCAATTCGGCATCCCGCATGTGCTCCCCCCGCATACTCATACTGCGTACCCGGTCAAAGTGAACATTCACATTTTTAGCCAGCTGATAGGTCATCTCCCGGTCGGCAAAGCGGAACAAAGCCCGGTGAAAATCGTCGTCCAGCTGAAACAGGCGGCTGCTCACAGGGTTTTCAACCTGGAAAGCCTGAAGCTGAATGTTTTCGGATAAAATGGCGACCTGCTCCTCCTCAAGCCCCTTTTGGCACAGCAGCTCCACAATGGCTTTTTCCAGCACAAGGCGCATAAACCGGGCCTCTTCCACCAGATTATAGTCGATGAGGGCAATTCGGCTTCCTTTTTGGGGCAGAATTTCCACAATCCCCACCTTGGACAGCTCAATCAGGGCTTCCCGTACCGGGGTGCGGGACAGGCCAAGGTGGGCGGCGATTTCATTTTCACTGACCATGGCTCCTGGCTCCAGCTCCAGGCGGATGATATTTTCCCGAATGACCCGTATGGCATAATCCCGGGCCGTCTCCCGGGTGCGGTGTTCCAACATCAGCATGATGGCTGGCTCTCCTTATTTCCTATCCTTGTTTTCCCATTCACAGCAGGTTCTCCCCGGCACATCCTGTACCGGCTTCCCCCCATATTCCGTCACACAGAGGCAAATCCGACCTGCACACCCGGCCGTTCCGGCCCTTGGGCAGGCACTTACCCACCCTCTTTTCTATCCGGTTATGATACCATCTGATATACT
>CAZHWK010000301.1:0-2703 GCA_964536405.1 uncultured Oscillospiraceae bacterium | reverse complement strand
GAGGAAAATAAGGCCGGTGGACAGGTGCCCGGCGGCGGCCACAAAGGCCAGCAGCAGGGAAACAAGGCCGATGGCCCCGTCGGCCAGGGCCATGATATACCGCCGGTCAAACCGGTCGGCCACCGAGCCGGTCACCAGGGTCAGAACTCCTTGGGGAAGCATGATGAACAGGGTGGCCAGGCTGAGGGTGGCGGTGGAGCCGGTGCCCCCGGCCAGGTACCAGACCAGAACATACTGGGAAACCATGCTGGTGAGGATGGAGCAGGCCTGCCCGGTCCAAAGTAGGGCAAAGCTGGATTTCCAATGGGCATACATAGATAAAACTACCTCCAAAAAATAAGATTGGAGAGGTATTCCCCAGCCCAGTGGGGTAGGGGCAAAGAGGGACAAAAAGGCAAGCGACCAGCCGGGCCGCCTGCCTTACAAGACATAAATAGTATACCATGACAGAGGAAAGAAAGTCAAGATGGGTAGGGCGCAGGAAAAGCCGCTCTGCCCCCATTCGGGGGCAGAGCGGCCATACAGTTAGGGCTTTCTGTCGTAGGGGAGGTTGGGGCGGTTTTCCAAATCAATAATGTCCCACGCATCATAGAATTGGAGATAGCGGTCCCGGCTCCACCGCAGGGTGGTGCCATCGGGATGAAGGCGGTCACAGATGACGGCCGAAATGTCCGTTTTGACGTGGGAGAAGGCGTTAACCCCCACACTGGCAAAGACACGGAAGCCCTTGTCGTGGAGATAGCGGAAAATGGGGCCGGTGGTGTGCCAGTCGTCCCCGTCAGGCCGTGCGCCGTGGGGGTAGAAGAGGATGTCGGTTTCCCCCACCAGGCTTCCGGCCTCGGCCAGCCAGCGTTCAATGTCGTTTTGCACGGTGCCCAGGCTCTTGTTGGCCAGATTGATGTGGCCCCAGGTGTGACAGCCGAAGGTCCAGCCGGTTTCCTTCAGGCGAACGATGATGGGCTTGACCGCCTCGATTTCCTTCTGGCGGTTTTCCTCAAAGGCGGCCAGCTTGACGGGGTCGGTGATATCCCGGTCGGTCTGGGTGCGATAGCCCAGGATGCCCTGATAACCAGTGAGGGAGAAAATAGCCTTGGCCCCATTCAGGGAGAAGTCGGGGTGCTCCAGCACAAACTTGTCCAGCACAGTGACCGCATCCAGGTCCTGGGTAGCAAAGGTTTCCTTGGTATAGGGGTCGGTACACTCGGCCCAAATCTGGCCGTCCTCCCCTAAAATCAGCTTGGAGGTAAAGCCCTGCTGAAGCATATAGGGATAGTAATTGACATCGTCAAAGGAGAGAATGAGGGGCTTCTTCCCAGCGGGGAGCATGAGGGTATTGCGTACCATCTGGGGGCCGTTGTCCCCTTGAACCTGGCTCCACACATCCTCCATGGACACCAGAATATAGCCCTTTTCATAGATGCTTTTCAGAATGGCAATGTATTCGTCCACTGTTACCATCCAGTCGTCCAGACCGTCCTTCTCGCTCTTGGTGGCGGGACCGTCCTGGAAGGCCCATTTGGGGTAGGCAATGATGGGGTGGAAAAAGACGTGTTCCACCGGCTGCTCAGGGCCCCAGGCCTGGGTGAGCTGGTCAGCACTCCCGTAGCTTTTGACCGCCTCCTAGGGGTCCGCAGCAGGGGTGGGGGTGGGTTCTGGTGTGTGTGTGGCCTGTTCGCTGTCGGGAGTGGGGGGGGAAGTGGGCCGGCCGGCCCCTCCATCCTGATCACCGCCACAGGCGGCTGTGCCAACCATCAAAGCGGCGGCCAGCAGAAGGGATAGCCATTTCTTTTTTTTCATGTTGGTACGCCTCCATGTGTGTTTTGGAGCGTGACTGAACCGCTCTAGTATGTCCTATTCTAGCGAAAAATGGAAGGAAAGAAATCTCAAACCAGTGACAAAACTCTTACGTTTTTATGACAGTGCCCAGCCGGCCCACCAGAAGGGAGGTCACCAACCCGGTAAAGGCCCCTGTCAGGATGGAGGCCAGGAGGAGAGGGGGCAGGTAAAACAGGGTGGCCGAGGTCTGCATCACGGCCACCGAGGCCAGAATTTGCCCCGCATTGTGGGCGGCGGCCCCCGCCATGCCAACCCCGAACAGGGAAAGCCCCTTCCATTTTAAAAAGAGCCACTCGACGGCAAAGGCCAGCAGTCCCCCGGTGAGGGAGAAGGCCAGGGAGGACAGATTCCCCCCCAGCAAGGCACCCAAAAAGCACCGGGCCAGCAGAATGAGCAGGGCTTCACCGCCACCCAGGGAAGCCAGAGCGTACAGGGTAACCAGATTGGCAAGGCCCAGGCGCAGGCCGGGCAGGGGAAAGAGTATAGTGAGGGGGAAAAGCCCCTCGGCCACCGAAAGGGCGAGAGCCATAGCGGTGAGAACGGCGCATTGGGTCAATTTTTTGGTATTCATCTTGTCCGCCCTCCTTAACCGACTACGGCATCTACGCCGGGTTCACCCTCGCCAATAAGGGCTACCACCAGCCGGTTGGGCAGGCAGACAATCTGCCCCCCCACCTGGGACACCCAGCCCGTGCGGGCGCAGTCCCCGCCGGGGCAGTCGGTATGGGCAATGTGAACACGGCCCGGTTCAAACTCAATGGTAATGGGATACTTGGCCCCCGGAATCTCCAGCTCTACGGGGCTGTCCAGGGACTTCAAATCCTGGCGGGCCACCTCGGTTCCGTCCAGGGTGACCACAGCGGTTAG
>CAZHWK010000300.1:0-2706 GCA_964536405.1 uncultured Oscillospiraceae bacterium | reverse complement strand
GGCTGCTTTCTCATGTTATACATTATTCTTTTTCACTCCACCGGCACTTTCGTCCACCTTGTCCCGACAGGCGGCAATCGTCCTTGATTGACAAGGCGGATTAAATGGGGAGCCAAAATAAAATCAGGTGGTCTAGCACCGAAAAGACCACCTGATTTATTGTGCCGCATAGAGCAACCGGTATGCAACGGCCACGGTATCACTTTACCGCACTTTTATTTCTTTCTTTTGTCAACCCAGATGCGGAACGCCCGTAGCCCGTAATCACGGGCATAGATGCGCGCTCCATCCCTGGTAGTAATCCATGCTCTGAAGATGTACATAGACTAATCACCGCCTTTAATTCAAGATATCTATAATAAACATCTTGCAAAACAGGCGAATGTGTGCTACACTAATATCGCTACATATTATGCATAGGCCGGTCACACAATCGTCTATCCCGCAATAGATGATTGCCGCCGGTCAGCGGTTGGGTTTTGAACTCAGCCGCTTTTTCTTTTGCGCTTTTTTTCTGTCCTGTCGTCCTTTAATTTTAGCTAGTGTACGAATTTGATTTTTTGCAACCGCATTTGGCACGCCAAACTCATCTCCAATTTTCTCTGTGCCTTTATCTTTTATAAGATGAATTGGAGCAAGCAGTTCTGCCGAAAAAATATTCGCCTGCCGCTCTGGGTCGAAATCAGGTGGTACTCTTTCGAATGGGTCCAACTTTGCATACCGAACGCTCTGGTCGTCGTGGTAATAATAGTGTCCCAACTCATGTGCTAAGGTAGAGCGCGCCCACCAATGCCCGTGAGCCGCTGCGTCATAAACGGATTGACGCACCCTAATTACATTGAGACTGGGTACATATTCTGCCTGTATCCCAGCCATTTCGCAGTCCTCTGCAACTTCCAGATAAAATGTGTCGTCAGTTAAAGGCAACACATTTTCCAGAAAGTGTAGAATGGGGAAATATGGCGTTTCTGCAAGCCCTAGCTTTTTCCGCAATAAATACGCATCTCTGCGAATCATCTCCCTATTCCGTGGATATGCAAGTTTTACCCCGTGGTTATCAGGCACGTCGTTCTTCCCCCCGTTCGCTCTTTTTCCCCTTCATTGCAGACATTATTTTTGCCAATTCCTCGCTACTCAATCCGTCCAAGGCCTTTGCAAATGTTAGCACAGCCTCCCTTTTTTCAGCCGAAGCCCCGTAGAGCGGTATCTTGACCTCACAAATAGATTTCTCTGCAGCTTTGCGCAACTCATCCGCCTTCTCAGCACTTAGGCTGTACGCCTTAATAATTTTTTCTACCCAATCCGACGGTATCCGCCGCTTTCCGGTTTCTACAGCCGAGAGATATGCTGAAGAAACACCGAGCGAACTCGCCATATCCTTCAAAATCTCCTGGGCCTCTATTCTAATGATGCGGAGGGCTTTTCCAAATTCAGTTAACATGGTCGCACCCCTTTCTATATCATAGAATAACATAAGGTGTATGCTTTGTCAACAATTTTTGTAAATTATATGCACACTTTTCGAAATTTTCCACTGCTTTCATTTAGCACAAAAAGGCCAGAGGCCGGGGTTTCCCGACCTCTGGCCTTTTCTTATACCTTTTTAGCTTCCTCGCCCTTGTCGCCCTTCTCCTTCAATGCCTCCAAAATATCCTTCAGCTTTTGGGGATAGGGCACGCCCATCAGGCCAAGGTTCTCCAGCAAGGACAAACCTTCATTGCCCATAAAGAAGAAGATAACCGTCATGCGAATGTAGGACACACCCATGGCGTTGTCCAGCAAAACCCCCAGCCAGACCAAGAGCAAAATCATCCCCTTCTTGCACAGGCCCTTGAAGCTGGCCTTGCTGTCCAAGGCCCCACTCTCGCTCTTGCCCGACTTCTGAAAGACCCCTGCCACCAAAAGCCCGGTCAGAAAGTCCGCTGCCATCATAGCCACCAAAAACTGCATGGCCGCATCCCATCCTCCCAGCTGATTACTGATAAACGCCCCGAACGCCGCCATGGCGGTCAGCACGCCGTTTTTAATATTCACTGCGTTTTCCATGTTCTTCCTCACTTTCCGCCCTTAACATCTCATAAGTTGCCTCAAAAATATCCGGTTTACAAGGATAAAACTCCCCCTGGACGCCCTTGATGATGTAATCACCCTCGCTACCCACCATTGTTCCTTCCAGCGTCTCAATCAGAAGAACAGGCTGTGCGGGGTCCTGATAGCTCACCCGAACCGGGTCCAGTCCCAGCGCAGACAGCTCCGTAAGGCAATCGGAATTGGCTGTAAACTGCACCGCCTCAACAACAACAGGCTTTTTTCTGTATTTCATAGTGTACCCTCACTTCCCGGCCTTGATGGCCATATACAATCTGTGGAGCATGGTCCACTCCTCTGCCCTGGTGCAGCCCTCATCGGGCCGTGTGCCGTCGCTGATGCCCATCTGCACCACCCAGGCCTGGGCCTCGGCATACCAGGGCTTGTCCGGCTCCTGGGGCTTGTCCTTGCAGGCGGCCACAAAGGCCTCCCAGCCTCCGGGGGTTGCCCGGATGGTCTGCGGGCAGTTTTTGCCGCTCCAGCGGTTGTGCTGTACCACCTTGTCCAAAGGGATGCTGTGCTCGGCTCGAAGCAGTCGCACCAGGGCGGCGGCATTATCCTTGGCCTTTGCAAAATCCCCACCCGCATTGACGCAAATCTCAATGCCAATGCTGGTGG
>CAZHWK010000299.1:0-2710 GCA_964536405.1 uncultured Oscillospiraceae bacterium | reverse complement strand
CACCTAAAAGAGGAGGACTTTGAGAAAAACCTCCCCCAGCGGTACATTCTGAACGTGATGGCCGAGCAAGGGCTGGGCGGCGATGCCTATACTACGGCGGAAGAGCTGCTGTGGGCCTGCCGGCGCAATCGAAAGATGAGTCTTTCTTATCAGGCCTTCACCGCCGATTTAGCCGTGCTTACAAGGGAAGGCTTTGTCCATCAGGAGGGGCGGCGACTCTACCTCGAAAAAATCTGGCAGTACGAGGAAGCGGTGGCCGAGCGGCTCTCGGAGATTTTGGCGGATAACTTCTGCCCGGGGCCTACGGTGCCGGAGAAGTTGGCTTCTGGCGGTGTCCCGTTATCCCGGGAGCAGGTGGAGGCAGTGAAGATGGCCCTTTCCCACCGGCTGTCCCTGATTTTGGGCGGTGCCGGCGTGGGGAAAACCACCCTCATACGGGCGCTGGCAGACCTTCAGGGGCAGAATGTGGTGCTATGCGCCCCCACCGGAAAGGCGGCCCGGAACCTGAAGGACAAGACCGGTCACCCCGCCTATACCGTCCATAGTGCGCTGGGGATGCTGCCGGACAGCAACTTTTTGAATGCCGTCCGGTGGTCGTTCACCAAGCTGCTGGTGGTGGACGAAGCCAGTATGATGACCTTGGAGATGCTGGCGGGGGTGCTGAAAAAGGCCCCGCCCACCTGCCATATTGTGCTGGTGGGCGACCCCAACCAGCTACTCTCGGTTGGCTCGGGCAACGTCCTACCCGACCTGCTGACGCTGGGTATTCCCCATGCTCTGCTGGAAATCGGGTACCGCCAGTCTGCAAAATCAGCGGCTCTGCAACGGAATGTGCAGTGCTTTTCCAGGCTCCACAATTCGGACGAGCTGGACTTTGGCGACAGTTTCCAGTTCATCCCCACGGCCACAGAGCAGGCGGCGCAGGGCCAGGTTGGGGTCGTGGATGACCACCAGGGCGGGGATGCCATGGTCGTGGGCGCAGTGGCGGATGAGGGCCATGGACTCGTACTGATTGCGTGGATCTAAGTTGCTGGTGGGTTCATTTACGTATGATTAGCTACATTCCGTCTGTGAATTTGCAAGCGGTAGCCAAGTATTTGCCGGTGGCACTTCGGAACCGCACAGATAATGATGCATTTTCAAAGGTTGCGTTTGAAGAGCACGAGCGGGAAGATATCATAAATAGGGCGTCAGATGTGAAGAATGGGGTGGTAGACCAACGAATGGATGAAGTCCGCCACTATGGAAATGCTCCCCTGGCGTGGGACTGGTGGATTGGCATATTATCTGGCACACTTAAACTGTCAGATTTTGATGCTTCTTTCCCGGACAGGCTTGTTCAATCGAAGATAAAAGAGTATGCTCAAAGACACTTTGCAGAGCTGAGAAACTTCGTATTTGAAATGATGAAGCTAAGGCGGGAAGTGCCTAAAGTTTTGAAGGAAATATTCGGAGAAAGCCAAGGCAAAGAGTTTCCGAAAGAACACTGGCTTAATGTAGGGCTTTCTCAAATATCACTATATAGTCCTTTTGGAGATAGCGGAAAAACGTCTGAAGTATATCAGTGCTATACACTTACAGGCCTGATTGCTTTGGAACTTGTATTTCTGCAACGGAGCAAAAACAGGGTCGGAACTTGCAAACTGTGCGGCAACTATTTTTCTGCAGCTTCCAGCCAGCGTCATTTTTGCAATTGCCCGAACCCTGACTATGACGGAAACCCCTGTGAAAAGGTGGGTCCATATCTGCAGTACCGGGAGCGAACAAAGAATACCCCCGTCTTTAAGGAGTATGATAAGCAAAAAAAGGCTTATCACCGCTGGATGAGGGTTTCCTTGATGAAATTGGAACGTCTTCAGAAACATTTATGCGATAGCGGCGATGAAGCGGAGGCAGATCGCGTGGCGAGTACCATTCGTGAGATTTCAGACAATTATATTAAGTGGACCGTACATGCACAGGAGGTTCTGGACAATTATGAATGCGGCAACATCAAGGAAGCGGATGCACTTGAAAAGATGAAAATACCGGCTGTTTGGGAACGGTCTGAAACGTATGAAGATTTGCGGCTATACTGGAAAGAGGAAGGCCTATAGAATCTTGGAGTTGGCAGGGTGGACAAACTACGGAGATACGACCTAGCCTTGAGGATAGCCCCTCTAATCTTCTGTAACGCAATTCACAGGTTTTGCAAATGATTTTGTCTAAATTTCCTGACGGCATCCACTGGGAGTATCACAGGTTTTTTCTACACTCACAATGTGGCACGTACGGGATTTTTGTGTTTTTGGGAGGGCGCAATTCACAAGTTTTATAGAAAATCTGCGGCATGCAAATAGCAGGAATAGAACATATTCACATCACGCAATATGACAGGTATGGTTAATTTTCAAGTCAGTACGATTGACAGATTGCGCTCATTTCCGGGTGCGGGAAAATCACAGGTTTTCTAAAGCTTCACAACAGCCAAAATATAAGGGTTTTGTCATTTTTTTGCGAGCAGAACTTCTGAAGGTCTTTTGTAGCAGTGGATTGAGAAATAGCTACTCAAATTCTCAAGGGGGCATTGATTCGGCCGTAGCTGTCCATAAAAATGAGTGTGAGCAACAAGCAGTTTTTGGTGGACTTTGCTTGCCCCATGTGGTATAAATAAGGTGTCGTATAAAATGGGTTTAAGGGAATTCACGATAGATAAATAGCGCAAGAGCTT
>CAZHWK010000298.1:0-2713 GCA_964536405.1 uncultured Oscillospiraceae bacterium | reverse complement strand
GACCCGGTTTCCCAGGCATGATTGTCGAGCCGCTTCCCCCTGAATAAAATCTCTCTATTCATCGTTCCACTCTCCGTCCATCTTCGCCTCGCCGTAGCTGCAAAAATCATTTTCCTGGAACATCCTCCAGTTATCGCTGCACGCTGGAGCACACGGCTCGCCCTCTGAGGTGACAAAAAAGGAGTGACACTCACACCAGCCCGTTCCACCGTGGTAATACCTACATTCTCTGCACCGCACCACCGGCACAGCGTCGATGGTGGGGGCCTTCCTCAGTGCATCAATAATTCCGTCAAGACTAATCGCATCGTAAAACTGCTTCATAGCAGTCAAATCGGCAATTAGCTGTCTACTGTCAATCAAATCAGCCATGGTCGGCCTCCTCTTTGTGCATCATCAAATCAATTTTACGGTTTATTCGCTCCCATTCCTTGTTGGCGATATCTCGGTCCTTGGCTGCCACATTCATCTCTCGCTCAAACTTTGCCCCTTGTGTAATCACGCTTTGGGGTAAATCCATTATCCGCTGCCCTTCATACGGCTTAAGCAGGTCAGAGTATTTTACCAGTGCGGCAGTATACCGCTCTCCGGCTACACGACTTTTATCTATCGCTAGTTGCGATCGTCTAAACAAAATATCGCTCTCAAATCGGCGCTCATCAAAATACAGGCGAACCGCATTTTTTCTAATCCACCACATCAATTCTTCTTTGGTGGCATCTTCAAGCCTCATCCCTGCCACCTCCCAACGCCGCCTCTTTGCTGATATGCTCAAACTCGATGACCCATACCCAAGGATTTGCCTCCCATCCGTGGCGGGGTAGGTCGGCGGGCTTGATGGTGCTGTCCCATACTGCCTCGGTGTTAAACAGTATCGGCTTCATGAGAGCCTCCTTCCTGTGCGGCAAGTGCCGCCTCGGCCTCGGTGCGGGTGAGAAAGACGGTTTTGCCCCAAATATCCGGTGTGATTGGCTGATAATCATGGTGCTCCCAGCACATTACCTTTTCTCCGTCATAAGTCACCCATCTCACTTGGAACTCGGCCACTCGCCGTCCCCAATGATCTGCATTATAAACAACATCCCCCACCTTGCACGGCAGCTCCACCAGCCGCCCCTCCCGCTCGGCCTGCACCAAGGCGGTCAGCTCCTGCCAAAATAACTTGAGTTCAGCGGGTGTAATGGGCTTTACCCTTTCACACCGGATACACACCTCATCCTCGCCACAATCCTCGCAAAATTCACAGATGTACTTATCTCGGGCAATTTCAGCAATGCGTTCATCTGTCAATCTCTCCATACTCACGCCTCCTTCTTGCCCCGGACCAGGGAGCTCAACTCCTCCAGGGTGTAGTTCTCTCCAAGGATGTCCTCAATGTTTTGCAGGCGACCCTTCATTTCGGCGGCTTGAACCGCTGCTGCATGCAGCAACGCCAGAACCCCTTCCATGCTCTCACACCCATATTGCAGGCAGTCATACATCTCTTCCCCCATAGACTCTGCGTCATCGGAATATACCTCTGCGCCATTTTTCTCGGCGGCGTGTCGAATCAAATCAACGAGAGTGATGTCTTTGTAATCGGGAGCCTCACCCCCGCCCCTTACCCAAACCTTGGCATCCTTTGCAAAAAACATATTAAGACTGGCGCAAATATCCGCCTGATTATCTGTTGTTAATCTCCTCATCATTTTTCCTCCTCCGCTGGCCGGGAAAGCCACTCCAGCAAGCACTGTTTGCACATTTCCTGGTGGATAGGCTCCCCACGCTCCAAGGTGTCGTCACACTCCGGCTTGTTTTGGCAAAAGCGGATATGTTCATCAATGTGGGCGGCCGAAATCATCTCTGCCAGTTCCTCGTTGCTCATGGCCCGGATGCGGTCGGCGTTAGCCATGGCCACGGGCCGCCCCATATACATGGTCCGCTTTCCCACGTACTGGCACCATGCCCATTCCAGCTTTGCCCCCCGGCTCTTAGTGTAGTCCGGCAAAAATGCCACCACATCGGCACTCTCCATCATGGCAATGCAAATCCGCATATAGTCGGCAGGTGTCATGCCCTCCGGCAAAATGGCGGGGGATAAAACCTTGTACCCCCGCTCTTCCAATGACTCTTTGGCACGGCTAAACTTTTCAGAATAATCCGGGTCGCCGGTGATTTTTCCGGCTATGTATGCTTTCATCGGCAGCCCTCCCCGCCACCAAGAGCCAGTTTCCCGCTCTGGTATAGCCCATATACCGTGTTGCCCCGCCCATCGGTCAGATACGGCAAAAACACCTCGTCCATCTGTGCCATGCCAGCCTCAATAATTGCCATCTGTGCCAGCACCCAATCTCGCAAATTGGCCCACCCGGTTTTTGCCGCCTGTGCCCGGTCGGCTTTGACCTTTTGTCGCTGGAAAACCCCCCAAACACCGTCAATATTAGCCGGGAGCATAAACCCACGCCTCCCATTTGGTGTTTCAATGGCAAATTTGACGCCTACGGGCTGACCCGCACTGTCGTAGTCCACCATAATCTGCCGTGCGCCATGTGCGGCAAGCGCACCCTGGATTTTTCCAAGGCTAGTATAGACATCCACTGTGGACGTGTAATTTTTAATCGGCATACCCTACTCCCTCCCCGGCGCAATGCCGGTCGCCCATCCCATAAAATTTTCACGGCAGCACGTCCCGTCCGGCTGTGCGTCGCAGTATCTTTTTGCTGGGCATTTCTCG
>CAZHWK010000297.1:0-2724 GCA_964536405.1 uncultured Oscillospiraceae bacterium | reverse complement strand
GGCTCCGCTGGACCAGACCGGGAAACCGCACCACAGCGTGGGGCAGGCCGGGATTGCCCAGCTCCACATAGGCACATTCGTACTCCACCCCGTCCACCTCCACCGGATAGTCCAGCTCCATGGTGGTGGGGGTGTTGAGCCTAATTTTATAAAGCCGCTTATCAAGTCGCCAGCCCAGCACATCCCCGGCCACCGTTTCGATGGTCATATGCTCCCCGCTGAGTCCCTTCTCATAGGCATACCGGGCCAGACAGCGGGCCCCGTTGCCGCACATTTCCCCCTCGGTGCCGTCAGCGTTGTAAAAGCGCATCCGCAGGTCGCCGCCGTGCTGGGGGTGGTCGGCCACCATGAGGGCATCCCCGCCCAGGCTCAGCCGGGGGGTACACACCCGCTTGGCAATGGCGGGGAATTTGGCGGGGTCCAGGCCCAGCTTGATGTTATTGACAATGATGAAGTCGTTTCCGGCCCCTTGCATCTTGGTAAATTCCATGCCTAAGCCCTCCACATTTATTTCAAAGATTCGGGGATGACGGCGTTTGCAATCATATGCTCATAGCTCTGCCGCTTCACAATCAGCTCACTGTTCCCCTCTTTGACCAGCACCACGGCGGGAACCGGATTGTGGTTATAGTTGCTGGCCATGGAGAAGCCGTAGGCCCCGGTGGAGAAGATGGCAATGATGTCCCCGGCCTGGGTGGGGGCCATCATCACGTCCTTCATGAGAATGTCCCCCGACTCACAGCACTTGCCGCAAACCGTCACCTTGTCGGTCTTGGGCTGGTCGGCCTTACCCGCCACCACGCCGTCATAGAGGGCCTGATAGAGGGCGGGACGGATGTTGTCGGTCATACCGCCGTCCACCGAAACGTACTTGCGCACCCCGGGAATGTCCTTGATGGAACCCACGCTGTACAGGCTGATACCGGCCTCGCCCACAATGCTCCGCCCCGGCTCAATGACCACGGCTGGGAACGGGAGGTCCTCGGCGGCGCAGAAGGCCCCAATTTTCTCCATGGCGGGGTCCAGGAAATAGGAATAGCTCTGCCGGTCTTCATTGGTGTAGGTAATCCCGAAGCCGCCGCCGATGTTCAGCTCGGTCATGGTATAGCCAAAGCGGGCCTTGGTTTCCTTCATCAGCTTCAGGGAGGTGTCAATGGCCTCCAGATAGGGACGAACCTCAAAGAGCTGGGAGCCGACGTGGAAGTGGACCCCCAAAAACTCCACATACTCCGACTGGATGGCCGCCTGAATGGCGGGATAGATGATCTCATCATCCAGAGGGATGCCGAACTTGGAGTCCTTCTTGCCCGTAATGATGTAATCATGGGTATCGGCCTTCACCCCGGGGGTCACCCGGTAAAGAACCTTCATCTTCTTGCCCTTGTGCTTGCAGATGCTCTCCAGCAGCTCCAACTCCTGCAAGCCGTCGATGATGATGCGGCCGATGCCGTAGTCCACCGCCAGCTCCAACTCAGCAGGAAGTTTGTTGTTGCCGTTAAACTCAATCCGCTCGGCGGGGAAATCGGCGGCCATGGCGGTATAAAGCTCACCGCCCGACACCACATCGATGCACATCCCCTCCCGTGCCACCAGCTTGAGCATGGCGGGGGTGCAAAAGGCCTTGCAGGCATAGGCCACCCGGGCCTTGGGATACTTCTCCACAAAGCCACGGCGCAGCTCGGCCAGGCGGCCTACGATGTCGGTTTCGGAATATACATACAGGGGGGTACCGTACTGTTTGGCCAATTCGGTGGTATCACAGCCGTCAAAATACAACGTGCCGTTCTTAATTTCTTTTATCATGCTAAATTCCTCCTACATTGTACTTGTCTCATACCATTGCCTGTTGCCAATTTAATAAAGCAAGTGGCATGCCAACATATAAAAAGACCCCCAAGGCCTTGCGCATACGCAAAAAAGCCTTGGGGGCTGGAACGAATTGGCCCATATATTCCTATATTTCGGAAAAAACGAGGAAACTACTTTCCGAAAATCCGGAATATCGAACTAGGGCTATCCGTCAATGTGATAGACTTGCAGTTTTTCGTAAAAGGTGGTTTTTTTCAGGCCAAGGGCGGTCATGGCCGCCTTTTTATCCCCCTGGAAGCGGGCCAGGGCCGAGCGAATGGCCTGTTCCTCAACCTGGGCGAGGATGTCCCGCAGAGGTTTATCTTCCTGAAGGAGCAGTTGGGGCTGGGCCGGTTGGGCTGGAAAAGGCTGGGCGGGCCGTTCCTCCAGCTGGATGGCGTCGGGATAGATGATTTCCCCGTCGGAGATGGTGATGGCCCGCTCAATCACGTTGCCCAGCTCCCGGATGTTGCCCGGCCAGTCGTAGTGGAGCAATTTTTCCAAGGCCTTGGCCGAAAGCTGTTTTGGTATCAGCCCGTAATCGGTACAGGTGTGTTCGGTGATGCTTTTGCTCAAAAGGTAGATGTCGGAAATCCTCTCCCGCAGGGGTGGAATTTCGATTGGGAAAACGTTGACCCGGTAAAAGAGGTCCTCCCGGAACCGCCCCTGCTGTACCTGCTGGGACAAATCCTTGTTGGTGGCGCAGAGAATACGTACATCCACATTGGTGGGCTTGGTGGCCCCAACCCGGTAAAACCGCTTATTTTGGATGACATAGAGCAGCTTGACCTGAATGTTGGGGGGCAGCTCGGCCAGCTCATCCAGGAAAAGGGTCCCCCCTTCTGCCTGCTCAAAGTAGCCCGGCTTTCCCCCGGC
>CAZHWK010000296.1:0-2728 GCA_964536405.1 uncultured Oscillospiraceae bacterium | reverse complement strand
GTGTACACCTTGTCATAGTCCATGCTCATGGCAATATCCACAGAGCCCTTGGTCTGGTTGTAGACGCAAGACCACTGGGTGGTGGAGGTCTTGTCCACTTTCACCTTCTGGCTCACGGCTTCCAGCAGATCCATGGCCTCTGCGGGGGTAAAGATACCGCCCTTTTCCTCCATGGTCTGCTCCAAAATCTCGAACCGATCATATCCGCCCCCAAAGTCCCAGTCCCCCTCGGTGAGCAGGAAGTTGGTGGCCCGGGGGCTTTCCACAACCACCATTTCATCCCCGATGTATTCCACCACCACGGCACGGCCGGTGGCATCGGCAATCTGGAAATGGTAGCAGGAGTTGGCCGAGGCGTGCATATCATACTGGCCCAGCAGGTCCAGGGCTTCCTCCACGGTGGCGGCCCGGTCCAGCAAAAGCCGGATGGCGCTGGTGGTGGTAATGTCGGGCTTATCGCTTTGCTGGTCGGTGGGTTCGGTGTCAATGAGCAGAACGCCCACGGCCAAACCCTTTTCGTTGATGCCGTCCAGGGGCACATAGGGGGCGGCCAGGGTGAGAATACTGTTCATCATGGAGGTGGGCAGCTTGTTTTCCCCATAGCCGATGTAAGCCAGGTTGACCATGGAGATGGAGCGGTAGCCATCCTTGGGGGCCGTCTTAACCAGCACCCCGGGGGAGTAGTACATATCGAAGTTTCGGCCAAAGATGGCGTCCCCTTCGGGGGAGGTCACCGCAAAGGTGGAGCAACCCAAGTCGGGAATGTCAATGTTGAGGGGCAGGCCCTTGAGCAGCTTCTTCATCAAAAAGTCCAGCAGCTCCCTATCGTTGGACACGCCGCCCTGACTGAGAAATTCCTCCAGGCCGTAGTCGCTTTGATACTCCATGGTAAACAGGGTGGACTCCTCCACCCGCTGAATGCTGGCCAAGGTACGCAGCTCCCCCTGGAAGAGGAGTGCCACACCCAGCACCGCCGCCAAAATGACCGCCAAAAGGGCGATGGCAATTCGTTTTACATATCGCACGGCCTTACCGTGGGACTTGGTTTGGGTCTCATTCATGGGTTTTTTCCTTTCTTTTTCCAAAGCTGGCCGCCCCCTGTCCGGGTTTGGCTGTTCCCAATCATAGAGGCCGAGGGTCCGAAAGTCAATCAACATCCCCGCCAAAGTCCACCCCATTCAGGAAGAAAAAGACTGTGAAAAAGGGAGATATTTTCCACTGCGAAATATCTCTGTATCTCTTGCACCCCAACAGCTTACATGACATAGCCCCCCTTTTTTCTGTTTTTTGGGGAATCCGCCCCTTCTCCTGTTTATCCATTCTTTTCCCTGTTATGCAACTCTGCTTTCTTTGCTTTTATGGGCAGGTCTGCCCTGTGCATAACATGGGCTGAACGACAAAAAAGAGGAAAAAGATAAAAATCTTTTCCCTCTTTTTTATCTGGCACGCCCGAGAGGACTCTAACCTCCGACCTGCCGCTTAGGAGGCGGCCGCTCTATACAACTGAGCTACGGGCGCATATGAAATTGGTTCTCCTCATGAGAGAGGCGGCCGCTCAGCCCGCTTTGCGGGCATTAAGTGCCGCTATGCTCACAACGTTCGCCAAGCGGCACTAAATATACAACTGAGCTACGGGCGCATATCACAGTCTTTCATTTTATCCGATTGCGGGGCGGCTGTCAATGTGCTATGATGGGGAAAACGGCAAAAAGAGGACAAGTTTTAAAGAATTCAAATCATGTCCGTTTTGCGCATGAAGTGCAACGAAAGGAGTGGTCCTATTATGGCCGAAGAAAAAACAAATGTCATGCGAATTTTGGACCAGAAGAAAATCTCCTACTTCCCCCACCAGTATCCCCACCCCGACGGGGCGGTAGACGGCCTCACGGTGGCCAAACTGGCCGGGCTGGACCCTGCCACCGTCTTTAAAACCCTGGTTACCCAGGGGGCCAGCAAAAAGTACCACGTTTTTGTCATTCCGGTCGCCACCGAGCTGGACCTAAAAGCGGCAGCCAAGGCGGCGGGGGAAAAATCAGTGGCCCTGATTCGCCAGGCCGAGCTTCTCCCCCTCACCGGCTATGTCCACGGAGGGTGCAGTCCCATCGGGATGAAAAAGTCCCTGCCCACCATTTTGGATGCCTCGGCCCAAGGCCTGCCCACCATGACGGTCAGTGCGGGCAAAATCGGCTTCCAGGTGGAATTGGCCCCCGGGGACCTGTGTGCCCTCATTCGGGGATCCTTCGCTCCGGTGGCCCTTTGAGGGCACAATTTGTGATAGTTTCCATCCCCCCCTTCCTTTTGGGGCCTTCTTTTGGCACTCTGGCCCACAATTGGCTGACCGGAACGAAAAAAAGTTGCAATTTCTTATATATAGAAGTATAATACCAAACCGAGACGAAATAATGCTGAAAACGAGAAAGTTAGAGGTGCAAGGACTTGCAGAATAATTTGCTGAGAAACGTCGCTATCATTGCCCACGTTGACCACGGCAAGACCACCCTGGTGGATGAGATGCTCAAGCAGGGCGGTGCCTACCGTGAAAACCAGGCCACCGTGGACCGGGTCATGGACTCGGGCGACCTGGAACGGGAGCGTGGCATCACCATCCTGGCCAAGAACACGGCCGTGCGTTACAAGGACACCAAAATCAACATCGTGGACACCCCGGGCCATGCCGACTTCGGCGGCGAGGTGGAGCGTATTCTGAAGATGGTCAACGGTGTCATCC
>CAZHWK010000295.1:0-2752 GCA_964536405.1 uncultured Oscillospiraceae bacterium | reverse complement strand
GGTGCGGCCGTTGTTGCGGATGATGGCGGGGAAGGGGGGATAGATGGGAGACTGGATGATAACCTCGTCCCCGGGGAAGGTAAAGGCCCGGATGGCGTACATCAGGAAGGGGAGCACGCCGTTGGCGTACTTGACCCAGTGGGGGTCAATGTCCCAGTTAAACCGGACCTTCTCCCACCGCTGGACCGATTCCTCAAAGGCGAAGTCCTCAATGGGATAGCCGAAGCAGGGATGCTCGGCCCGCTTTTGAATGGCCAGGGAAATTTCCTTGGGCACGGCAAAATCGGTGTCGGCAATCCACATGGGCAGAACATCCTGGGGGTAGCAGGCGGCCTCGTACTTTTTGCATTCCGAGGTGCGGCGGTCAATGATTTCATCAAAATTGTGCTTCATAGCTGTTGTTACTTCCTTTCCAAATCAACGACGGGGGGATTACATCAGGCCAAAGAGGACGTAGGAGGCGATGATATTCAAAGCAAAGGCAAAAATCATGGGGATCATGTTGCGCTTGATGACGGTGCCGATTTCCACCTCGGCCACACCGGTGATGGCAATCACGCCGCCGCAGAAGGGGGACAAGCAGCGGCCGATACCTCCAGCCAGGTGCATGGGGACGGCCATTGCGGCGGTCTGGGTGCCCAGGGAAGCGGCAATGTCGGGGGTCAAGGGGCCGAAAGCGAACCAGGGGGCGTTGCCGCTGCCGGTCAGGACGGCGGTGCCGAACACGATAAGGCTCAGCATCACGGCGGCAATGAGGGTGGCCCCGGTCAGGTTGGAGCACCAGTCAGCGAGAATATTGATGCCCTTGAGCTGCTTGATGGCCTCGGCAAAGACGCCGGCGGCGGTAATGATAACTACGATATTGGTAAAATACTGACCCATCCACTCAAAAACCTTCTTCAGATTATCGCCGATGTGAGCCACGCTTTTGGTGACAATCAGGTCCACAATAAACACAAAGAAGAAGCCGATGACGGTGGCGGTGATGATGTCCATCTTAATAGTGGGGATGAAGCTGAACACGGCCACCAGAGCCAGGGGGATGAGGGGGAAGACACCGTAGAACACGGGCACGCCGTAATCCTTGGCGGAGAAGTGCTTAATCTCCTCATTGGAGGCGGTAAGCCCGCCAAACTCCTTCTTATCCATATAACGGAAGTAGACCGCATAGAAGACGGCCATGGCCAGCACCACGATGCCGCCGGCCAGAATTTCATACTGCAGAAAATACTCCATAGGGGAGATGCCCATGACCTCGGTGGCACCGAAGATGGCGGAGGAGTCGTTGGGGCCCATGTCCAGCATGCCGATGGTGATGAGCACGGCGGTGGCACTCACCCGGCTGACGCCCAGCTGAATGAGAATGGGGAACAGGGTGGCCATGAACAGAAGACCCAGGGAAATCTGACTGGTAATGAAAACCTTCAAAATGGAACCGATGATAAACACGCCGGCCAGCACCAGGTAGGGGCTTTTCAGCTTGACCAGCAGCTTACCGGCCCCGGCGGCCAGTACGTTAGACGCCTTCATGTGGTTCATCAGCATTACGTAGCCAGCCACCACCATCAGGCGGATGCCGGTGCCCTTTACGGTGTCGATGAATTTAATGCGGATGACGTCTACCACGTCCACAAACATATTGCCGGTGGTAGCGTCCCCCAGCACGGAGGTTCCGGTGATGACAGTCACCAGAAGCAGGGCGCAGGTGCCTACAAAAAAGAAAACCAGCTTGGAATCGGTTTTTTTGATGATCATAAATGCCGTAATAGCAATGACCACCGCAGTCAGTAGGACATACAGGATGTCGTTCATATTGTTGACCTCACTCTCTCAAATATCAGACGTCTGACGTCTGTCTAATCTGGATTATAGGGGAAGGAAAGAAGATTGTCAAGAACAATGAGGGGGATTTTATCTGTGTGGACGCCTAAAAAAGCGGGTGGATTTTGTGCATCATGCATAAAATGGTAAAAACTTGACAGATAAACAAATAAACCGTATGATAAGTAAAATGAGTATGGAGGGGTTCGTATGTCAAGGTCTCAAACCCTTGCCAAAGAGGTCGCAGAGAAGATTGAGAAGCGTATTGTGGTCGGTCTTTTCAAGCCTGGGCAGCAGATACCGCCGGAGCAGGAGCTGATGAACGAGTTTAACGTCAGCCGAAGTACCCTGCGTGAATCAATTAAGGTTTTGGCGTCCAAGGGCATCCTGGAAATTCGCCGGGGCCGGGGAACCTTTGTGTGTATGCTGCCCGGAATGTCGGATGACCCCCTTGGCTTGAGCTTTCTGCCGGAGGAGGGACTCACCGGCTATCTATTTGAGGCACGCCGTATCTTTGAACCCGAGATTTCCCGTCTGGCGGCCCAGCGGGCTGATGATAAGGAAATTGAGCGGCTGGGAGCCATTGCCGATGAGATTGAGGCCATAGATGGCCGGGTTCGGGGGGAGGAGACCCCGGAAGAGGTCATTTTGGAGATTGCCAATAAAGATATGGCCTTCCATACCCTGCTGTGTACCATGTGCCGTAATCCGGTGCTGGACCGGCTGGTTCCCATTATCATGCAGTCGGTGCTGAAAAGCTATGTGATTAGTACCTTTCGCACCCGGGCCTCCACCCGGCCGCGGGTGTCCACCCATAAAAAAATTTATTACGCCCTAAAGGCAAGGGACGGCGATGCCGCCTATGAGCTGACGCAGCAGCATCTGGTGAATAAGCTGTAAGAGTAAAAATTTCCCCGGAGCAATCAAAATT
>CAZHWK010000294.1:0-2772 GCA_964536405.1 uncultured Oscillospiraceae bacterium | reverse complement strand
AAGGAAATTGTGGAGCGGCACGGCGGGACCATTCGGGCCGAGTCTACCGGCAAGCGGGCCACCTTTACCATTACCTTGCCTGCCCGGACATAAAAGTGCAGGAAAAACAAAAACTGCCCCTTGCCAAGCTTGGCAAGGGGCAGTTTTTATCTTGCGCAAACCCTTATCCCCGCTGGGACAGGGGGACGAAGGGGGTGCTGGGGGCCACAGCCTTGTAGGCGGGGCGAATAATCTTGTTGCCGGGATTATAGACCTCTTCCAGCCGGTGGGCGCACCAGCCCGCCATGCGGCTCATGGCAAAGAGGGGGGTATACAGTTCCTGGGGAATGCCCATCATCTTATAGACCATCCCGGAATAGAGGTCCACGTTGGCACAGACCACCTTGGCACGGCCCTGGGCGGCCATGACCAGGGGGGTCAGCCGTTCTACGCTTTCGGCCAGGTCCAGCTCGGCCGTCATATCGGCCCCCTTTTGGGCGGCCACCTTTTTGGCGAAATCCTTCAGCAGAACGGCACGGGGGTCAGAGAGGGTGTAAATGGCGTGGCCCATGCCGTAGATGAGGCCGGACCGGTCCCCGGCCTCCTTCTTGAGAAGCCGGGTGAGGAAGTGGGATACCTCGTCGTCGTCCTTCCAGTCCTTAACCCCCTCCTCGATATAGGAGAACATCTCCATGACCTTTTTGTTGGCACCGCCGTGGCGGGGGCCTTTCAAGGAGCCAATGGCAGCCGAAATGGCCGAGTACAGGTCGGTGCCCGAGGAGGACAGGACCCGGCAGGTGAAGGCCGAGTTGTTGCCGCCGCCGTGTTCGGCATGGAGAACCAGGCACAGGTCCAGCAGCTTGGCCTCCTCGGGGGTGTACTGATTGTCATGCCGCACCGAGTAGAGGAAGTTTTCTGCCAGACTCAGCCCTTCCTGGGGACGGTGGATATAGAGACTTTCGTTATTGTAATAGTGCTGCTTGACCGCAAAGGCATGGGCCACGATGACCGGGACACGGGCAATGAGCTGAAGCACCTTGCGAAGCTCACTTTCCATGTCCCCCGGTTCGGGATGCTCGTCATAGGAATAGAGGGCCAGCACGGCCCGGGCCAGCTTGTTCATCACGTCGGGGGAGGGGGCCCGCAAAATCATATCCTCGGTAAAGCCCGGGGGCAGGGGGCGGTAGTCCGACATGATCTGGTCAAATTGCAGCAGCTGCTGGGCGGTGGGCAGGGCACCGAAGAGAAGCAGATAGGCAGTTTCCTCATAACCAAAGCGATGTTCCGCCATAAACCCGGTAACCAGGTCGGCCATGTTGATACCCCGATAGATGAGCTTGCCATCCATGGGAACCCGTTCCCCGTCCTGCATATAGTAGCCCTGGACGTTGCCGATTTGGGTAATGCCAGCCATAACGCCGGTGCCGTCGGCATTGCGCAGGCCACGCTTCACATCCAGCTTGTCATAGTATCTGGGGTCAATGAGGTTATGCTTTTGAAACTCGCCGCATAGGCTTTGGATAAGATCTTTGGACGTGCCTTCCATATGGGTTGCTCCCTTCGGGCTGAAATTCATGGATATATTAGTTTACCCCAACTTATCCCCAACGTCAAGAAAAGGGAGCAAGAGGTGAAAAAAAGTTCAGAAACCAGAACTTTAACTTAGAAAAATTACCGTAGATCCTTCTGTTTCCATGATAAGGTCCCTGGAATGTTACAATCTGTGCTGGTGCAAAGCGGCAAAATGGAGGATATTTATGAAACAAGTTGTCATGACTTCGCTGGCCGTGCTGGCCTTTCTTTTCTTACTTCCCATGCTTCTCTTCGGTGGACAAGGGGTGTCTGCCCTGCCGCCCTTGCCATCCAATACTCCGGCGGCCACTCTGCCCGCCGAGGTAACCCCGGTGCCTGCCCGGGTGAGCGACCGGGAGCGCACCGTGACCCTTCTGCGGCATGAGAGCGGGGAAACGGAAACCATGACCATGGAGGAATATCTCTGGGGGGTGGTGGCCGCCGAGATGCCGGCTTCCTTCCAGCTGGAGGCCCTCAAGGCCCAAGCGGTGGCCGCCCGCACCTATGCCCTTCGAAAGGGGAGCGAGGTGACGGCCGCCCATCCGGACGCCATGGTGTGTGACGACTTTACCTGCTGTCAGGCCTATCTGACCAGGGAGCAGGGGGAAGCAAACTGGGGGGACCAAGCCGCCTTTTATGCCGACAAGGTGGCCTCGGCCGTGGCCGGGACCGACGGGCTGGTGCTGACCTATGGCGGAACCTTGATTGATGCGGTGTTTCACTCCTCCTCCCAAGGGTCTACTGCCGACGCCTCGGAGGTATGGGGGGCTTCAGTGCCCTACCTCCGGCCTGTGAGTACCCCCGAGGGGGAAGAGGTGCCCAACTACCACACCACGGTTACCGTACCTTTGAGCGACTTTAAGGCGACCATCGGGAAGGCCCATCCCGAAGCCAACCTGGGAGAGGATTATACCACTTGGTTTGGCCCGGTCAGCTATACGGCGGCGGGAGCAGTGGCCCAGCTGCCTGTGGGAGGGGTGGCCATGGGGGGAACCGAGTACCGGACCTTGTTCGGGCTGCGCTCGGCCCGATTTACCCTGACGGCGGGGGAAGGTGGTGTTACCTTTCAGGTCACGGGCTATGGGCATGGGGCGGGAATGAGCCAGTATGGGGCCAATGCCATGGCCGCCCAAGGGGAGGACTTTCAGAGTATCCTCACCCATTATTATACCGGGGTGAGTGTGGAGGGGGTTGCCCAACCATAGGCACGGGGGGAGGGTT
>CAZHWK010000293.1:0-2780 GCA_964536405.1 uncultured Oscillospiraceae bacterium | reverse complement strand
CGGCCCATCTGGGCCACCCGGCAGATGGATTCCTCCACCTCCTTGGCGGCCACCAGCATCAGGTCGGCCAGCTCGTCAATGACCACCACAATCTGGGGCATACGCTCCATGCCCTCGGTCCTGGCGGCCAAGGCGTTATAGGAGGCCAAATCACGCACCCCGACCTCGGAGAAGGAGCGGTACCGCTTCATCATCTCCACCACGGCCCACTGGAGGGCACCGGCCGCCTTTTTTGGGTCAGTGACCACGGGAATGAGCAGATGAGGGATGCCGTTATAGATGCCCAATTCCACCCTCTTGGGGTCCACCATGATAAGGCGAACCTCCTCGGGGGTGGCCTTATACAGCAGGGAGATAATGAGGGAGTTGGTACACACCGACTTACCCGAACCGGTAGTACCGGCGATCAGCAGATGGGGCAACTTTGCAATATTACCCACGATGCAGTTTCCGCCGATGTCCTTCCCCACGGCAAAGGACACCTTGGAACTCTGCCCGGTAAATGCCTTGGAGTCAATGACCTCGTGGATGGGCACCGGGGTCACCAGCTTGTTGGGCACCTCAATACCCACCATGGAAATTTTGTCCGGAATAGGGGCAATGCGTACTCCGGTGGCCCCCAGAGCCAGGGCAATATCGTCGGCCAGATTGGTCAGCTTGTTCAGCCGCACCCCCTGATCCAGTTCCAGCTCATAGCGGGTGACCGAGGGCCCCCGGACCACCCCCGCCATCTTGGCATCAATGCCGAAGGAACGGATGGTATCCTCCAACCGGGCCTGGTTGGCCCGCAGCTCACCCAGAGCGTCGGCCCCCACCTCGCTGTTGCCCTCATGGAGCAGGGACACCGGGGGATATTGATAGGCCGGGGCCGTTTCGGCCATATTGGCCGCAATGTCCTGTGCCACCTCGACGGCGGCCTGAGCCGCCTCTTCCTTTTTCAGCTTGGGAATCGCAGGCTCCCGCTCCACCTCTGGCATGGGAACCGGCGCAGCGGCGACAGGCACTTCGGCCACAAGGGCTTCACTGGGGGCCGGCACATCGAAGGGAACGGTCACAGCCGGAGCCACAGGAGCTTCAGCCGAGGGCACCTCGGCCGGTTCGGGTGCGCCTGCCAAAACCTCATCCGGCTTACGCACCCGGGACATACGGTTGAAAAAGCCCTCCTTCTGGGGCTTCAAGGTTTCTTCCGGCGGTACCGCAGCCTTGGGTGGGATGGGAGGCTCGTCCACCGGAATATCGATGGCGGCCCGGCGGCGGGCGGCCGACTCGGCCTTCTCTTCGGCCCGGCGGCGAATGGGCTGCTCGGGCTCCTCGGGTTCTTCATAGGGCTCATACTCCACCCGGGGCCGATTCTGGAAATACCCCACCACATCGGCAGGTGTAATCCGCAGGGCCAACATCAGGCACACCAAAATACCTACTACAAACAAAACTCCCGAGCCGATTTTGCTGAACACCTGGATGAAGGCGATGGTCACCACACCGCTGACCACACCGCCGCTTTGCAGGCCAATGCCGCTGCTCCAAAGTTTCCCCACCAGTTCCAGGCTCCAGGTATAATCCTGCCCCGCCATCACCAGATGGAGTAAGCACCCCATAAAAAAGGGAATGAGCAGGGTTGCGGTGACCCGCAGACGCACCGGGCGGCCCCGGTGAAAAAGCAACAAAACAGCCACGCACAGCAGAGCGGGGGGCACCAGCCAGAAGCCATAGCCCAACAGCCCCTTCAGCCCATTGCAGAAAAAGTCAATGAAGAGGGCCTCCACCTTAAAATAGCCGAAGGCGGCAAAGAAAGCCAGTAGCAGGCAGACCACGCCCCCCACCTCACGGCGGATGGGCTTGGGGGGCGGCGGCGCCTTGCGACTGTTGGAGGAACGTCCTCCCCCCGCCTTGGAGGAGGAGGCCGTCCGCTTTCCTCCCGAGGCAGAGGCCGGCTTTTTCTTTTGTGTCGTGGTTGCCATAGTATCAATTCCTTTCAGGGATAGTCAAAAACAGGTACACCGTACCCTTGTTCACTTATTTTACGAAAATGCCCGCCACCAGGGAAATAAGGCCCACCGCCCAACAGTAATAGGCAAAGGAACCAAACTTGCCCTTGTCGGCCAGCAGGTTCACCAGCTTGATGGCGAAAAAGCCCACCACACCGGATACCACTACCCCCACCAGTACCATGGGAAAAATGGCGGGGTCCACCCCCATCTCCAGCGCATCCTTCAATTCCAGCAAGGTGGCCCCAAAAACGGCAGGCAGGCTCATGAGGAAGGAAAAGCGAACGGCAAAGGAACGCTCATATCCCCGAAGCATCCCGGCCGAAATGGTGATGCCCGACCTGGAAATACCGGGCAGGGTGCCAAAAGCCTGGGCCGCCCCTACCAGAAGGGCATCTGTCAGGGTGGCGGTGCGGGCGGTCTTGCGGCCCTTGGCCAGCCGGTCGGAGAAAAAGAGCAGACAGCCGGTGGCCAACAAAGCAATGGAAACGAAAACCACGCTCCCGGTGGCGGCCTCAATGTACTTCTTCACCGGCAAAATGACAAAGAGGGGCAGGGTGGCCACAATGATTAAAAGCACCATACGCCGGGCGGGGGGCACGGCCTTGCCCCGCTTCTCCCGGGAACAAATGGCCCCAATCCCCAGGAAGAATTCCCGTATCATGTCCACAATATCCCGCCAGTAGTAGACGCACACGGCCACAAAGGTACCGAAGTGGAGCATCACACTAAAGAACATCTGAGTGGATTCAAAGTCCTCCATGCCGAAAAAGTGCTGAAACAGGGCCAGGT
>CAZHWK010000292.1:0-2791 GCA_964536405.1 uncultured Oscillospiraceae bacterium | reverse complement strand
AGGCGATGGTCCCCCCCGTGGTCAGCAGCAAAATCCGCTTCATTCCCGTTCCTCACATTCCCGCCGGAAGCCGTAGATGGGCCTGTTCCCGGTGCGCAGGGCCCACAGCCGCTCCCCATAGGCAAAGTGCCACCACTCACATTCATAGGACACAAAGCCCGCCCCCACCATGGCGTGATACAACATCCGCCGGTTTTCCCGGGCGGTCAAATTCTCGGCATTTCTTTCAAAGTAGTCGGCCCAGGCCCGCTGTGTGTTATCGTCAAATTCCGTCCCCATATCCAGGGGCTTGCCATCCCTGCAAAGGGTTATATCCACCGCTCCCCCGGTGGTGTGGGGGGCCGGGCAGGCCGGGTCGGTGCGGGGATAGGCCACAAAATCATCCACCAGAACGGTCAGTTCCTCGTCGGTGGCGTTCGTGTGGGCCGCCTTCATCCCCGCCCAGCATTCCTCATACAGGCTTTTTTGCACCGACAGGGGGCGAAGGGCGTCGAAAACCAACAGGGAGTACCCCTCCGGCAGGCTTTGGGCCGCTTTTTTCAATCGCTGGGCCACTGATTTTCGTACCCAGCACCGCTCCATGGCTCCGGGCCGTCCGGCCCTGCGATAAAAGGCCCCATAGCTGATTTCCGGGGCCACATCTCCCAGGTCCACCAGTTCTTCCCCACATTCTTCTGGGGCAGGGACCTTGGTCCAGTCCCCGGTTTCCGGCCTTGGAATGGCTTTTCCCTCACCCATGGCGGCACACCTCGTACCAGGTGGAATATTTCTCACTCACCCGAAAGCCCTCGGCCCGGTAAAGGGCAAAGGCCGCCTCATTATTGGTGGACACCATCAGCTTGCACCGGCCATAGCCTTCCCCGGCCAGCAGGTGCATAGTACAATGGAGCAGTTCCCGGCCTAAGCCCTTGCCCCGCATGGCTTTGCACAGACCTATGGCATCTATCAGGGGCACTTCGCCCTCCAAGATGCAGTCATATATTCCGATGGGCCGGATTCCAAGATACACCAGGCCTGCCCGCTCCACGGGCCGCAGCAATTTCTCCAACTCCCGGCGGTCGATGGTCGCTCCGTTGGGAACCCGGAAAAAACTTTCGTTATGTAATTCGATATAAACCGGGGCATTTTTCTGTGTGAGAGGCTCCAGGCGAAGCTTCCCGCTCAGGGGCAACAGTTCCTCCAAGTTTCGCTCCATCATCAGCATATCGTGGGAAAAGGCGATACGCAACCCTTCCTGCTCCCCCTCTTGGATGGCCCCTCGAGCCATAATTCGGGTGGCCCCACGGCAAAGCAGGTCCTCCACCCCGGCCGCCAGAGCCCCAGCTTCATGGACAATCAAATAGCCCACTCCCTTAGCAGGGATTTCAGCGTCAAAAATTTTATAGCCCTCGTTCATTCCCGTTCCCTCTCTCTTTTCTTCTGCCCTACATAATACCATTTCCCATCTGCACTGACAAGAAAAAAACTACAAGTGCAGGGAAACCGGCTGGGAAAGCTCTACCTGTCCGGGTATGACCCGGCAATCATAGGCCAGCACTTCTACCCCGACAGCCTTTGCCCGGCGAAGTGCTTCCCCAAAGGCCGGATGGGTGGCATCGTTGGGGGAAAACTCGGTCATACCCTCCATTTGGATGACAAAGAAAACTGCCGCCTCATATCCGGCCGCCTTGGCCGCCATCAGCTCCTCCAAGTGCTTGACTCCACGCTCGGTGGGCGCATCTGGGAAGCGGCAACGCCCTCCCTCTTCCAAGGTACAGCCCTTGACCTCCACAAACCCTTTTCCTCCTTGGGCATCCTCCCAATAAAAGTCAAATCGAGAGTTGCCCCAGGTAGTTTCCGGACGTAAAAGGGTCAGATTTTCTCGGAAATTTCCATTTTCCACCCATTCCCGAAAAATCCGATTTGGTGCCTGGGAATCCATATTGACCAAAAGCGTTCCCTGGTCGGTCACCTTTTCCACCATCACCAGGTCATACATGGTTTTGCGCTGAGGATTATCCGACTTTTCCAGCCAAACTGTAGTTCCCGGCACCAAGAGCTCCCGGCAGCGTCCGGTATTCTTCACATGGGCCACCACCTGCTCCCCCTCCACTTCCACATGGGCGATAAAGCGGTTGGGGCGGCTCAAAAAACGGGCCTTGTGGATATTCGCATACTGCATAACTTCCATCCTCCCAGCTAAACCATAACAAAAAAAGAGACAGACGAATGTCTGTCTCTTTTTTCGTGTCGGCACTACCTATCTTCCCAGGCCGTCTCCAGCCAAGTATTGTGGGCGCAAACGAGCTTAACTTCCGTGTTCGGGATGGGAACGGGTGGACCCTCGCTACAATCAGCACCGACTAGCTTTCCTTTTTTAAAGAAACGCACCATCAAAGTTTATTGCTTATTTTTCAGAGAGAAAGAGACAGACGAATGTCTGTCTCTTTCTTGTGTCGGCATTACCTATCTTCCCAGGCCGTCTCCAGCCAAGTATTGTGGGCGCAAACGAGCTTAACTTCCGTGTTCGGGATGGGAACGGGTGGACCCTCGCTGCAATCAACACCGACTTACTTTCTTTTGAAAAAGAAAGTAAGCAAAGAAAACTTCAAATAAAACTTTTCTCTCCTTACTGCCTTCTTCAAGCCGTAAGTACTATCATATTCAATTGGGAGAAAGATGGTGACCCGTACGGGAATCGAACCCATGTTTGCGGCGTGAGAGGCCGCCGTCTTAACCGCTTGACCAACGGGCCATTGGTGCGCCTTCACGGATTCGAACCGGGGACCCACTGATTAAGAGTCAGTTGCTC
>CAZHWK010000291.1:2558-2827 GCA_964536405.1 uncultured Oscillospiraceae bacterium | reverse complement strand
CATCCCGCCGTCCATCCCGCCGTCCATCCCGCCGTCCATCCCGCCGTCCATCCCGGCGTCCCATCCCGGCGGCAATGTTCTGCTCCACCGTCATGTTGGGAAAGAGGGCATAGTGCTGAAAGAGATAGCCCACCTTTCGCTGCTGGGGGGGCAAGTTGATACCCAGGGCCGAGTCAAAGAGTACCCGGCCATCCAGCACAATCCGCCCCTCGTCGGGGGTGACAATCCCGGCGATACACTTGAGGGTCATGCTCTTGCCGCAGCCCGAG
>CAZHWK010000291.1:0-2548 GCA_964536405.1 uncultured Oscillospiraceae bacterium | reverse complement strand
CGGTGATACCCGCCCCGCTTTCAAACTCCACCTTCAGATGAAATTTTTCAAACCGCTTGGAGATTTTGACTTCCAAACTCATCCCTACACCTCCGGGGACCCGGCGGGCCATTTGCGCTCCCGCTCCCGCCGTTCCAGCAGATTGACGGCCACCAGTACGGCGAAGGAAATGGCCAAATTTACCCCCACCCAGCGGTAGGCCAAGGCATCGTTGCCCTCCCGCCAGAGCTGATACACTGTGGTGGAAATGGTGGCCGTCCGGCCCGGGGTATAGCCCGACACCATGGAGGTGGCCCCATATTCCCCAAGCCCACGGGCAAAGGCCAGCACTGTCCCGGCCAGAAGCCCCTGCTTACAGCCAGGCATGAGTACCCGCCAAAAGACCCAGGTGTTGCTCCGCCCCAGGGTCTTCCCGGCGTAGAGCAGATTTTGGTCAAAGCTTTCAAAGGAGGCCCGCACGGTGCGGTACATGAGGGGAAAGGTCACCACGATGACCGCCAGAATGGCGGCGGGCCAGGTCATGGTCAGCTTCAGATCGAACTGTTGCATCGCCCAACTTCCCACCGGCCCTTTGGGCCCCATCAGTTTCAGCAGAAAGAAACCAACCACCGTGGGGGGCAGGACCAACGGCAGGGTAAACAGGCAGTCCAGCACCCCCTTTGCCGCCCTGGGCAACTTAGCCACATAGTAGGCGGCCAGCACCCCCAGAAAAAAGGTCACAAAAGTGGCGATGAGGGCAATCCGCAGGGAGTTTACAAGGGGGAACCAGTCCATCCCTTCCCCTCCTCTCTGTTCATCTTATTTTGCCATGGTAAAGCCGACACCCTCAAAGATGGCGGCACATTCTTCCCCCTGGAGGTAGGTCAAAAAGGCCTGGGCCTCCTCGGCATGCTGGCTCCCGGCCAGCACGGCGGCGGGATAGAGCACCCGGCTGGACAGCAGCTCGGCAGGGGCGGTGGCCACCACCTCCAGCCCGGCGGAGTATGCATCGGTGCCATAGACCACACCGCAGTCCACCGTCTGCTCGCTGACCCAGGTGGTAACCTCCTTCACGTTGGAGCCGAAGGTAATTTTATCCTGAATATCCTCCCAAAGGCCGAGGTTGGTGTACAGCTCCTGGGAGTACTGCCCCACGGGCACATCGGCATTACCCAGGGCCACAAGGCTTACCTTCTCGGTGGCCACATCTTCAAAGGCGGCCACTCCGGCGGGATTGCCCTGGGGCACGGCCAGCACCACCTTGTTTTCCACCAGGTCCACCCGGCTGTCGGCCTTCACGGCCTCCCCCAGGGCGTTCATCTGCTTCTGGGCCGCCGAAATGAAGAGGTCGCAGTCGGCCCCCTCCTCAATCTGGGTTTTCAGGGTGCCCGAGGAGTCAAAGGTATAGACCAGGGTAACATTGGGTGCAACCTCTTTGTAGTTCTCGGCAATCTGGGTCAGGGTTTCGGTCATGGAGGCGGCGGCAAAGACAATCAGCTCCACGGGTTGGGCGTCCGGCTCCTTGGGTGGCTCGGTCGGGGCCGGTTTTCCGCCGCCGCAGGCGGCCAGGGACAGGGTCAGCGCAAGGGCAAGGGACAGGGCTGTGAGCTTTTTCATGGTATTCTCTCCTTTTCAAAATGGAAGGCCAAGCCGTTTCCGGCTCCACCCATTGGCCCTTTTGCCATAGCGGGCTCAACGCCGTAGGCAAACAGGGCTCGGAATGATATATGGAAACGCCCGCAGGCGCAGCCATCACCAGCTTACCGGGCGCACTCCCCGGTGGTGCCCCGCAAAATTTCCAGCCCGTGCTTTAGGGCGGGCAAAATGCACTCCAGGCCCTCCCGGGCAGCCTTGGGACTGCCGGGGAGGTTGATAATGAGGGTATTCCCCCGCAACACCGAGGCCCCACGGCTGAGCATAGCACGGTTTGTGATCTGCATGGAATAGGCCCGGATGGCCTCGGCAATGCCGGGGGCGTTCCGGGTGGCCACCGCCAGGGTGGCCTCCGGGGTGCAGTCCCGTGGAGAGAAACCGGTGCCCCCGGTGGTCAGTACCAGGGCACATTGACGGCCGTCGGCCAGACGAATAAGCTCGGTCTGGATGCGGGCTTGCTCGTCGGGCAAAAGAACCTCTTCCACCACCTCATAGCCCGCCTTGGTAAGCATTTGGGTAAGGATAGGGCCGCTTTCGTCCACCCGCTCGCCCTTGGCCCCCTTGTCGCTCAAGGTAACCACTGCCGCCCGCAGGGGGGCGGCGGGGTCGGGGGGCAGCATGACAAGCTCATCCCCCTCATGGATTTCTCCCCCTTTCAGCACCTTGGCAAAGACCCCTTGGGTGGGCATAATGCACTCGCCCATCTTGTGGTAAATCTGGCAGTGGGTGTGGCACTCCTTGCCAATCTGGGTCATTTCCAGCAGGGCTTCTCCGCACTGGAAGCGGGTTCCCACCGGCAGAGCACGAAAGTCGTACCCCTCGGCCACAATATTCTCCCCAAAGGCCCCGAAGTCCACCTGGACACCCCGGGCACGGAAGTCCTCAATCTTCTCGAAGGAGAGCAGACTCACCTGCC
>CAZHWK010000290.1:1311-2848 GCA_964536405.1 uncultured Oscillospiraceae bacterium | reverse complement strand
TAGTGCCACGGTTTTTCTTTGGCATCCAAAACCGTTTCTTTTTGACAAGACAAAATTGAAGTGCGGAGAACCCGAGAGCAGGACAACAGCGAAACACGCAGACAAAAAACAGGTTGGGCAAAGCCCAACGGCATTTTTGCGGAGGGTTGAGCAGTTGGCCGTTGCGGAGGGTTCGCAGCATGACAAAAGAAATGGGTTTGGCCCTGGCCGGGAGGCCACAGCCCTGTCGTACCCGCAAGGGGTACGCCGTATCCGTAAGGCGACAAGTCGCCAACGGCTACGCAGGGGCAACCCCGACTGTTTCCTCGACCCCCGCAGGGGTCGAACTCTCACGTTTTGGCCGGCGACCGGCCATCGCTCCTCGCCGCTCGCAAGCGGCGAAAACTCCCCACGGCCCGCAGGCCGTGTTTCATAAAGCGGGCCTGTCATGCTACGGATTGGGCCCATAGCCGGATCGATAAGTACGCCCTTCGCAAAAAATGCCGTTGCCTTCGGCAACCTGTTTTTTGTCTGCGGTCTAGCTTAGCTCCCCTATGGGCTTATCCTATGCACTTCGTGATCATGCTGCGGATTGGGCATGCTTCTCGAAAAAATAAGTCATCACTCCGCCAAAAATGCCGCCAGTGTTCCACTGGCCTGTTTTTTGGTCTGCGTTTGCCTTATTTTTCCGGCACGCCTATCCTCCGCACTTCCCTGAAGCTTCCTGAAGAAAACTTAAGAAATGTAGCCGGGACGGGAAGAGTTTTGTATAATGCCCCCAGTAACAGAAATTGGAACCGCACATCAAAGTGCGATAGGGAAAGGTTGATTGTATGAAACTCCAAATGAAGCCCAAAGAACATTCCGCCACGGCCCCTCGGCGCTGGCCCCGGAGGGTGGGAGCCCTGCTTCTGGCAGTGGCTTTGCTGGGCGGCGGAGCGGCGGCCTATCTGCGCTTCTCCGGTCAAAACAATGCCGGCGGAAATAGTCAGGAGAGAACCGAGCTGGTCCTCCGCCAGAGCATCACCAAGACCCTTACCGGCACAGGAACCCTGGGTCCCATCGAGCAGTTTAAAATCACCCCCCTTGTCACCGGCAAGGTGCTGGAGTCCACCTTCCAGGAGGGGGACAAGGTGGAAAAGGGGCAACTTCTTTACCGCATTGACCCCAGCGAGGCACAGAAGAACATCGAGCAGGCCCGCCTGTCCCTGCGGCAGGCCCAGCTTTCCTCCGGACAGCAGACCGGGGAGCTGGATAAGCTGACCCTCCGGGCCGAGCACGCCGGCACCGTCACCGAGGTGCTGGTCAAGGCGGGGCAGAGCGTGGAGGCGGGGGCCAAGCTGGCCAGCCTGCGAAACAGTGCCACCATGCTCCTCACCGTGCCATTTAATGCCTCCGACGTAGAGAAGTTTACCGTAGGTCAGGAGGCCAAGGTCACGGTGAACGGCAGCTTTGAAACCCTGACCGGAACCATCCGGGAAATGGATACCGCCGAAACCGTGGGCCAGGGCTTTCAGGTCACTCGAAACGTGACCATCGCCGTGCAAAACCCCAGTGC
>CAZHWK010000290.1:0-1301 GCA_964536405.1 uncultured Oscillospiraceae bacterium | reverse complement strand
CCCTGTCCCCTGCGGCGGCGGGCAGTGCCGTCATCGCCGGAGTGGCCAGCAACGGCGGAGCCAACTTCGCATACAGCGCCCAGATTGACCTGGTGGCCCCGGTCAGCGGAAAGATCCAGGAGCTTAATTTGAAAAAGGGCACCAACGTCCAGGTGGGCGAGGTGCTGGTCCGGTTCTCGGACACCGCCATTCGCAACCAGCTGGAAAGCAGCTCCATCTCCATCCAGCAGGCCCAGGTAACCCTGGAAAACGCCATGTCCTCCCTGGAACATTACAGCATCACCGCCCCCATTTCGGGCACCGTGGTATCCCGGGAGGTCAAGGCCGGGGACTCCCTGGGCAATGGCTCGGGAACGGCCTCCATGGCGGTAATTTACGATTTGTCCGCTCTGGTCTTTACCATCCCCCTGGACGAGCTGGATGTGAGCAAGGTTTCGGTGGGGCAGAAGGTGGACGTTAAGGTGGATGCCCTGGGCGGCCGCCAGTTTGAAGGCAGCGTGACCAAGATTAGCATTGTGGGTACCACCGAAAAGGGCAAAACCGCCTATCCGGTGACCGTAAAAATTCAAGACCCTCCCAAAGAACTGATGCCTGGTATGAATGTAAACGCCACCATCGTCATCGCTAACGCCGAAAATGTGCTGACCGTGCCCATTACGGCGGTTCAGTTCGGGGATGTGGTCTATGTGCGGGACAAGGAAGGCAAGAATAACGGCGGCGAGGACCCCGAGGGGGCCCCTCCGGGCTTCCGCAGTGTGAACGTGGTCACCGGCCTGTCCGACGGTAAATATGTGGAGATTAAAAGCGGCCTGAACGAGAATGACGAAGTCTGGCTTCCCAACGAGGGCAGCAGCGGCGGGCCGGAGGATAACGGCGAAGGCGACGGGGCCGTCAGCGGCGGAATGTCGGGTGAGATGGTCATGGGATAAAGGAGGGCATGCAACATGGAAAAACAAAAGGAAAAGGCCCTCATTCGCTTTGAGGACATCTATAAAATTTACCACATGGGGGACAGCGAAGTTCGGGCCGCCGACGGCGTTTCCTTCCAGATTGAGGAGGGGGAGTTCGTGGCCATTGTGGGCCAGTCCGGCTCGGGCAAGTCCACATGCATGAACATCATCGGCTGCCTGGATGTACCCAGCCGGGGCAAATATTACCTAAAGGGCCAGGATGTGGCCACCCTGAGCAAAAATGAGCAGGCCGAATTTCGCAATCGGATGCTGGGCTTTGTGTTCCAGCAGTACAACCTGCTGCCCAAGCTGTCGGTGCTGGAAAATGTGGAGCTGCCCCTGATCTACCAG
>CAZHWK010000289.1:0-2864 GCA_964536405.1 uncultured Oscillospiraceae bacterium | reverse complement strand
CCGTATCCGTAAGGCGACAAGCCGCCAACGGCTACGCAGGGGCAACCCCGGCACGCTTCCTCGCTGTCCGCAGACAGCGAAACTCAATTCCTGTGGCGGGGTCGCCACACGTTTCCTCGACCCCCGCAGGGGTCGAAATTCCCCCACGGCCCGCAGGCCGTGTTCCATAGGCGTGCCTAAGCTTCGCACTTCGGTCTGTCATGCTACGGATTGGGCCCATAGCCGGGTCGCTAAGTACGACCTACGCAAAAAATGCCGCTGACTTCGTCAGCCTGTTTTTTTGTCTTCGGTCTAGCTTAGCTCCCCTATGGGCCTATCCTTCGCACTTCGGGTTGTCATGCTACGCTTTGGGCCCGCTTTCGGGCCGATACCCTCTCCGACTTCGCAAAAATTTGCCCTTGCCCCTTGGGCAATGCCAAAATTTTCGCATCCGCTCCGAGGTCTATCGACCCGGCGTGCCTAAGCTTCGCACTTCGGGTTGTCATGCTGCGGATTGGGCCCATAGCCGGGTCGCTAAGTACGACCTACGCAAAAAATGCCGCTGACTTCGTCAGCCTGTTTTTTTGTCTTCGGTCTAGCTTAGCTCCCCTATGGGCCTATCCTTCGCACTTCGGGTTGAACACCAAAGGGTTTTATGGTATCCTAACTACAACTGCGTACAATTGGGAGGACACCTTGGAAACTTTGGAATTTATCCCTCTGCCCCTGCTGGAATGGTTTCGGGACAACGCCCGGGACCTGCCCTGGCGGCACACGAAGGACCCTTACCGCATCCTGCTGTCCGAGGTCATGCTTCAGCAGACCCGGGTGGCCGCCGTGCTGGGCTATTATGCCCGGTTTTTGGAGCGGGCCCCCACGGTGGAGGACTTGGCCGGGCTGGACGAGGACAGCTTGATGAAGCTGTGGCAGGGCCTTGGATATTACAGCCGGGCCAGAAATCTGCACAAAACGGCCAAAACCGTGGTGGAGCAGTTCGGCGGGGCCTTTCCCGACACCTATGAGGGCCTTCGTACCCTTCCCGGCGTGGGGGAGTATACCGCCGGAGCGGTGGCCTCCTTTGCCTTTGACAAGCCGGTGCCCGCCGTGGACGGCAACGTACTGCGGGTGGTGACCCGCCTGACGGCCGACCCGTCGGACATCACCAAGCCCGCCACAAAAAAGGGGATTACCGCCCAAATTCAAGCCATTCTGCCCCTCCACGCCCCGGCTAAATTCAACCAGGCCATTATGGAGCTGGGGGCCATTGTCTGTCTGCCCAACGGTGCCCCCCTGTGCGATAAATGCCCGTTGGCCCAGTGGTGCAGAGCCAGAGCCATGGGAGACTTCTCCTTCCCGAAAAAGCCCCCTAAGAAGGCCCGGAAAATCGAGGAACGGCCGGTTTACCTCCTCTTCCATGAGGGGAGGGTGGCACTTCGGCGGCGGCCGGACAAGGGCTTGCTGGCCGGATTGTATGAGTATCCCGACAGTCTGGATGGGGTTGCCCACGGGGAGGCCGAATTCATCGGTTCGGGAGTACATATTTTTACCCATAAGGAGTGGCATATGCAGGGCTTTGCCGCCCAATCCCCGGCGGGGGAGCTGCCCGAGGGCTGGCTCTGGGCCGACCTTTCCGATTTTCAGCACACCTATTCCATTCCGAGTGCCTTTGCCCCCTTTGCCGAGTATGTGCAGGGGCAGTTACGATAATATGTAGGAGGACACAGCCATGGCGAAGCTTTACTACCGATATGGGGTCATGGGCTCCAGCAAGACGGCCAATGCCCTTATGGTCAACTATAATTATGAAGAGCGGGGGCAGAAGGCGTTGTTGGTCAAGCCTGCCGTGGACCAGCGGGACGGGGAGCGTTTCGTGGCCTCCCGGGCGGGGCTGAGCCATCCCTGCATTTACTTTCACGAAATGCAGGCCAAACCCGCCCAAGAGCTGCGGGAATATGCCTGTATCATTGTGGATGAAGCCCAGTTTTTAAGCCGGGAGGAGGTGGCCTATCTGGTCCACCTGGTGGACGACGAGGGTATCCCGGTGATTTGCTACGGCCTGCGGGCCGACTTCGCCGGGCATCTGTTCCCCGGGTCCGAGGCGTTGCTGGCCTGGGCTGATATTATTGAGGAGATTAAAACCATTTGCTGGTGCGGCCGCAAGGCCACCTTCAATGCCCGCTTTGACGAAACCGGACGGGTGGTCAAGGAGGGGGAGCAGGTGGTGCTGGGGGCCAACGACCGGTATATTGGCCTGTGCCGGAAGCACTGGGCTGAGGGGAATTTGGGGCCAAAGGGCGATTAAGACATGAGGGCCAGACAGGCCCGGAAGCCATGGAGAAAAAATTCCTTGCAGCCCAGCATGTACATCTCGCATTCCACCGTCCGCAGGCGTTCGGCAGGGGCTTCCCCGCAGGCCTGTTCCAGCATTGCCAGCAGGGCGGTTTCCTCCCCGACGAGGGATCGGTATTCCTCGGTCCAAGGGCTTGTTTCTGCGTGGATGGCTTCTAGGAATTCATGTAAGTAGTCCATATGATTTCTCTCCGTTCACGTGTTTATCTGCGTATGCTGCCATGTTAACACGTATTAATGTGCGTGTCAAGAGAGGTGTAGATTTTGTTTGCGACAAAAGTTCGGTTGCTGCGTGAAGAGCGAAACCTGACCCAGCTTCAGGTTTCCAAAGAGCTTGGAATGTCCCCCAGGGGGTACCAAGATTTAGAGTTGGGTGTAAAGCCAAGGTATGACAGTCTGCTGAATATTGCCAATTTTTACAACGTATCTGTGGATTGGCTGATGGGACGCTCATCCCAGCGTGAGGTCCGTCCTTAAAGGACGAGGACGTTGCGCCGCCCCCGGCGCAGGGGGCCAAACGACTTTTCTTTTTCCGA
>CAZHWK010000288.1:0-2865 GCA_964536405.1 uncultured Oscillospiraceae bacterium | reverse complement strand
CCAAGTTCAACACCCTGCTCATCGGGGATATTCTCAGCGTGGAGCCTATGAAAATTGCCCTGCTGGCCGGGATTTTAGGCCTTGCCGTGGTGCTGTGGGTGGTGAGTTATAACCAGCTCATGCTCTCCTCGGTCCACCCCGCTCTGGCTTCCAGCCGGGGTATCCGGGTCTTTTGGCAGGAGGCCGCTTTTTCGGCGGCGGTGGCCGTGGTGGTCACGGTTTCCATGACCTGGGTGGGTCTGCTGGTCATCAACTCCCTGCTGGTGCTCCCTGGGGCGGCCGCCCGGAATGTGGCCCGCAACCTGCGGCAGTACCACCTCATTTCCCTGCTGGCCGCCATTTTGGCTGGGGTGGCCGGGCTGATGAGCTCTTACTACATCGGGGCCTCGGCCGGGGCCTGCATCACCCTCTACCTGGCCGCTTGGTTCCTTCTCAGCTTTCTTCTTCGGAAAAAGCGGCTGTAAAGGCCCCTTTTTTCCCCTTCCCATCCAATATTTTAGGGCATCACCGTTTTTGAATACGGTGATGCCCTATTTTTATGGTGTGCTGGCCTTGGATGGCAGTCAGCTCCACCCGTATTTCAGTACAAAGTACACAACATAGACCCAACCCAAAACTCCATGCAGGATGGCCCAGCCGATGGAGTTCCAAGTGACATAGCTGATTACCATCGCCAATGCACTGCCAAACCCTATGCCGGTCTTTACGGTTTTTTCCACAATGGATATCGGTTTGCTTTCATTCTCCATATACGCTCCTCCTATGGTCAGCACCCTTTGCCCGGTCAACCTTCCGGGTTGATCCCCTCTTCCTCTATGACAGTGAAGACCTCTTCAATGCTCACCCCAAAAACCCGGGCGATGTTCCAGGCCAGCACCAGGGACGGATTATACCGCCCCTTTTCCAGATTGCCAATGGTTTCCCGGCGGACCCCCACCAGGGCGGCCAGCTCCTCCTGTTTCAGGTTCAGCCTGGCCCGGTGCTCCTTCATGCGGGTTTCAATCACGCTCCACACCCCACTGCTCCTTAAAGCTGTAATAGGCGATGGAAACCGAGTACACAAACACCGACACGCCCCAGCTAAAGGTCACACCCATCCTTAGGGCTATATGCGGCTCCTTCCCCAAAACAGCCAACAGGGTAACGGCCGCCATAGACATCATGCCCAGAAAGAATCCCCGTGCCGCCGAACGGTTCATATACTGCACCATCATCTCATCCACCGGGATGAAAAAATACTGGGCATTGACCAAAAAGCCAAAAAAGGCCAGAAATCCCCGATTGGGGGTAAACACCCCTATCAGCCCCAGCAAAGACAATAGACTAAGCCATCCATACCAGTGACCCTTCATCTTGTTTCCTCCTTCATTAATATGGTGTATTTCGCTCTTTATGTTATAAATATACCACATCATTAGAAAATGTCAAGGGAAACTTTTCATGCAGGTCAAAGCTCCACGGCCTATATCCCGTGTTACCCCAGGCGGGCTATTTCCCGGGCAAAGGCCTCATAAAAATCGGCAATCTGCCGTCCGTCCACCAGGGCATGGTGGCACAGCACCGAAAGGGGCATCACCAGCCTGTCCCCCTTTGGCATGAATTTTCCCCAGGTGATGCGGGGGTTGCTGTCGGCCGGTGCGGGGGTGGGCTGCACCAGAGCGGTATAGCTCATCCAGGGTACACAGGAGAGAAAAAGCAGGCCCTCGGGGTCGCTCTCCTCCTGGATACTCCCCCCAACCCGAACCTCCTCCTGCTTGGCGGCCATGGCAGTCAAAAATTCCTCCAGGGGCAGGCCGGAATCGGCCTCACAGTAGGCGTATGTCCCGTCCGGCTTCATGACGGTGTGGGAGGTCTTGCACCTTGGGTACTCCACAATGCCCTCCCCCCGGATACGCTGGCGGAAGGCGGGCACGGCGTTAGCCGCCTTCCCAACAGCGTAAAGCAGATAGAGGAAGGGGGATTGCCCCGCAGCCTTGGCCCCCTGCACCGCCGGGGTCACATCCACCTCCACCGTCAAGCCCACATAGGGGTTTGCCATACGGCGGAAGTATTCAAAATGGGCCTTTCTTGGGTAATGTTCCAGCTCCAAAAACGCAGGTTCCACACCTTTTCTCCTTACCATTTATGCTTTTTTCCGGTGAGACTTTCCGGGGTAATCTCCACCACGGCGGTGGCCCCAATGGCCTGCTCCTCCATGGGCAGAGGGTGGGGCAGATACTTTTGGCAGAGCCGTTCCAATATCTGCCGCTTTTCCGCCGGGTCCTCTACAAGGCGGGCCGTGCCCCTAAGCACCACACTGCGGTAGGCCGCATCGGCCTTGCAGGCCTGTTCAATCCCCTCGTGGAGGATTTTCTTCAGTTCGTCCACCTCAAAGCATACCTTGGGGTTCCGGGCAATGTTGTCCAGCTTCTCTCCCCGGGGCAGACCGTGAAAATAAATGTTTCCCGCCCAATAAAGGTAGTGGACTCCCACTGTATATGGCCAGCCGTCCTCCCCCAGTGTGCTCACCCGCCCTACGGCAGACCTCTCCAGCAGCCGGGCTATCTCCTCAGGGGTCATGGCCCCCTCCTTCATTCTCTGCTCCATTTATGGTCCCTCCCACCTTCCGATTTTCTACATTTTAGCACAGTCGTGCTTTTTCGTCATCCCTTTTACAAGGGCTTTACCGGGATTTCCGGGAATGCTGATAGAAGGTGACCGTCTCATTGGGTATACTCACTGTGTTGCACAACGCAGTTTAAAAGAATGAAGGAGAGTACACGTATGAGAATCCGCAAACAAGCTCTTGCCCTGACCCTTGCCGGCACCCTGCTGGCTGGCCTGGCCCCCGGCTGCACCTCCCCCGCGGCCGCCCGCCCCCCTCCC
>CAZHWK010000287.1:0-2893 GCA_964536405.1 uncultured Oscillospiraceae bacterium | reverse complement strand
CACAGGTAGGCCAGCATGTCCTTGACCTCGGCCCGGTCGAAGAACCGGGTACCGCCGATGATGCGGTAGGGCACGCCGTTACGCTTAAAGGCCTGCTCCAGCTGGTTGGACTGGGCATTCATCCGATAGAGGATGGCATGATCCTTCCACTTTCGCCCGGCCCGGAAGCCCTCCATTATCTGCCCCGCCACATACTGGGCCTCGTCATTTTCGTTCATGGCGGTGTAAAGGGCCACCTTGTCCCCGTCCTCATGCTCGGTCCACAGCTCCTTGCCCTTGCGGCCTTGGTTATTGCGGATGACAGCATTGGAAGCCTCCAAAATGGTCTTGGTGGAGCGGTAATTCTGCTCCAGGCGAATAACCCTGGCCCCCTTGTACTGATTTTCAAAGGAGAGGATATTCTCGATGGTGGCCCCCCGGAAGCGGTAAATGGACTGATCATCGTCCCCCACCACGCAGATATTTTCATACTTCCCGGCCAGCAGGGCGGCCAGCTGATACTGCAAATTGTTGGTGTCCTGATACTCGTCAATGAGGACATAGCGAAACTTGTTCTGATAATAGCTTCGCACCTCCTCAAAGTCCCGCAAAAGCCGGACGGTGTGGAGGATAATGTCGTCAAAGTCCAGGGCACTGGCTTCCCGAAGCCGCTTTTCATACTCGGTATAAATCATGGCGATTTTTTGAAGGCGGAAATCTCCCGACCGCTGGCACTCGGCGGCGTAGTCGGCGGCCAACTTCATACCGTCCTTGGCCCGGGAGATATAGCCCAGCACCATTCGGGGGGCGAAGGTCTTGTCGTCCAGATTGAGCTGTTTCAAAATGTCCTTGACCACCCGCTGGGAGTCGTCGGTGTCGTAGATGGTAAAGGATTTGTTATAGCCCAGCCGCTCAATATCCCGGCGCAGAATACGCACACAGGCCGAGTGGAAGGTGGCCGCCCAAATATCATTGGCCGCCGGGCCAAGCATTCGCTCCAACCGCTCCTTCAGCTCCCCGGCGGCCTTGTTGGTAAAGGTGATGGCCAGGATGGACCAGGGGGCGGCCGGCTCCACCTTGCACAGCTTTTCGGCCATGGGCTTGCCCTCCTCGCTGGGATAGGCGGCATAGGCCTCCAAAAAGGCCAGGTCGTCAGAGGTGACCCACTCGGGCACCTCGTCACAGTCGGCTCCCCGGCCATAGCGCATCAGGTTGGCCACCCGGTGGATGAGCACAGTGGTTTTCCCGCTTCCCGCCCCCGCCAGCAGGAGCAGAGGCCCTTCGGTGGCCAGGGCCGCCTTGCGCTGCATGGGGTTCAGGTTTAAAAAGCCGGCCTCAATGACAGCCCGGCGGGTCTTGCAAAATGTAAGTTCTTCCGCTTTTGTAAGCATAGTGTCACCTCAATTTTCATTCCTGTCTATTGTAGCGGAAATGACCAACAAGGTCAATCATTTGCAAAATTCCTCTTGACTTTCCTTCAAAAGACTCTATACTAACAATATCGATTACTATTATTGTTATAGGAGGATTTTGTATGAGTAAGCATCTATCCCCCACCATCCGCATCCCCATAGAGTGGGACAACCCGGCCATCGTCCGGAACGAGGACACCTGCGTCAAGTGCGGCCAGTGCCGGGATGTCTGCAAGGGTCCCATCGCCGTGGGGCGGCTGTACGACCTCAGCCAGACCGGAGATACCGCCATCTGTATTCACTGTGGCCAGTGTGCCAACGTCTGCCCTGTGAACTCCATTACCGAGCGGTATGAGTATGATGCCGTGAAGGCCGCCCTGGCCGACCCGGAGAAGATCGTCATTTTCTCCACCTCCCCCTCGGTGCGGGTTGGCCTGGGTGAGAGCTTCGGGCTGGAACCGGGCAGCTTTGTGGAGGGGAAAATGGTGGCTGCTCTACGCTCCCTGGGGGCCGACTATGTGCTGGACACCACCTTTGCCGCCGACCTCACCATTATGGAGGAGGCCAGCGAGCTGGTGGAGCGTATCCTGAAGGGGAGCCGTCCCCTGCCCCAGTTCACAAGCTGCTGCCCTGCCTGGGTACGCTTTGTGGAAACCTTCTATCCCGATTTTATTCCCAACCTGTCCACCGCCAAAAGCCCCATCGGTATGCAGGGCCCCACCATCAAAACATGGTTTGCCCAAAAGATGGACATTGACCCCAAGCGGATTGTCAACGTGGCCGTGACCCCCTGTTCGGCCAAAAAGGCGGAAATTCGCCGGCCTGAGATGAACGATGCGGGTAAAAGCCTGGGGGACGAAGCTCTGCGGGATATGGACCACGTCATCACCACCCGGGAGCTGGCCCGCTGGCTCAAGGAGGAGGGGGTGGACTTCTTCAAGCTGGAGGATGCCCCCTATGACGACCTGCTGGGCCGGGGCACCGGGGCCGGGGTTATCTTCGGCAACACCGGCGGGGTCATGGAAGCCGCCGTCCGCACCGCCTATCATCTGGTCACCGGCCAGGACCTGCCTGCGGAAAAGCTGGTCTTTGAAGAGCTTCGAGGCATGGACGGCATCCGGGAGGTCACGGTTGATTTGGCCGGTATCCCTCTCAAGCTGGCTGTGGTACACGGCACCGACAATGCCCGCACCCTGCTGGAAAAAATGAAAGCCGGGGAAGCCGACTACCACTTCATGGAGGTCATGACCTGTCCCGGCGGCTGCATCGGCGGCGGCGGGCAGCCTAAGGGTCAGTATGGTGCCGTGGACGACAGCGTACGCATGCGCCGGGTGGTAAGCCTTTATAACCAAGACGGCATGGATGCCCTGCGTATGAGCCACCAAAACCCCGATATCAAGCGGGTTTATGGCGAGTATTATACCGCCCCCCTCTCCCCCCTGGCCGAGCAGTTCCTACATACCTCCTATACCGACCGCCACACCGATTTGGGGCAGTAAGAC
>CAZHWK010000286.1:0-2898 GCA_964536405.1 uncultured Oscillospiraceae bacterium | reverse complement strand
GCCGATTTCTTTCTTTTCCTTCTGTATACGCCTTTATCCCCCCTTCTCTTTTCCATTTTCTAAAGCTTTTAGGAAAACGTTTTATATGAAAAAGCCCCAAAGGCCTCTGATTTGATCAGAGGCCTTTGGGGGAGTTTTTACATGGTAGCAATTTCTGTTTTATAGAGATGACGCAGGCAGATGGTGGATAAAAGCACGGCACCAATTTCCGCAATGGGAAAGGAAAACCAGATGGCATGCAGATTTCCCGTCAAGGACAGGAGATAGGCCGCCGGCAGCAGTAAGACAAGCTGACGAATAACCGACACCATTAAACTCAGCATCCCCTTGCCAAATGCCTGGAACACCGAGCCACAGATGATGCAATATCCAGCAAACAGATAAGACAAGCTAATGGTTCTCAGTGCCGTTGTGCCGATGACCATCATATCTGCGCTGGCATCAAAGAGCAAAAGCAGCTGATCTGGCAGCAGCTGGAACACCGCAAACCCCACCAGCATAATCAGCACAGCGTAAAGCACCGATAACTTCATGGTCTTTACAATTCGCTCCCGGTTACGGGCCCCGTAGTTATAGGAAATGATGGGCACCATGCCGTTGTTAAGACCAAAAACAGGCATAAAGATGAAGCTTTGCAGTTTAAAGTATACACCGAACACAGCCGTGGCCGTTTTGGTAAAGGAAATGAGAATTTGGTTCATGCCAAAGACCATGACAGAGCCGATGGCATTCATAATCATGGTAGGCACACCAACCCGGTAAATCCGGCGGATTGTGTCTCCGCAGGGGCAGAACCCCTTCATTTGAATGTGGACTTCCGGATTGTGGCGCACATTGAAATACAAGGTGGCCAGCATGGCAATGATTTGGCCCACCACAGTGGCAATCGCCGCACCGGCTACCTCCAAGCGGGGAAAGCCAAACAAGCCAAAAATCAGGATGGGGTCCAGCACAATATTGATGACAGCCCCCAACAGCTGGGTAATCATGGTATAAAGGGTTCGGCCGGTGGACTGCAACAGTCGCTCAAACAGAATTTCACCAAAAATACCGAAGGAACCAATACAGCAGATACGCAAATAATCGGTTCCAAAACGAATAATGTCCGCTTCACCGCTGTCCACCTGCATGGCAAAGAATACCCCGGACAGGGTTGCCCCCAGCACAGCAAACACCGCAAAGTGAATGATGGTCAGAAAAATGCCGTTGTTGGCAATTTTGTTGACCGCCTCATAGTTGTGTTCACCAAGGCTTTTGGACAGGGCAGCATTGATACCGACACCGGCACCCACCGCCACCGCAATCATCAGGTTTTGCACCGGGAAGGCCAGGGAGAGGGCGCTGAGGGCATCCTCGCTGACCCGGGCGACAAACATGCTGTCCACCACATTATAGAGGGCCTGCACCAGCATGGAAATCATCATGGGGATGGCCATACTGAGCAGCAGCTTATTGACGGGCATAACGCCCATTTTATTTTCTTTTCTCTCTTCTTCCATGGGATGTATGAGTTACTCCTTCGTCTTTTCTTTCACCACAGCCTTCAGAATTTCCACTGCGGTATCAATTCCCATGCTGCTATCCAGGGTGACATGGTAATTCTGGGCAAGCCCCCACTTACACTGAGCAAAGTAGTCGTAGTAGGAAGCACGCTTCTTATCCATCTTGATAATGCGGGACTTAATTTGCTCATCAGTCCCCTTCTCTTCTCCGTAAAACTCCTTCACCCTTTTGACCCGCTGCTCAATGGGGGCATGAATAAAGGTACGGATGCACTTGGGCTCATCCCGCAAAACATAGTCTGCACAGCGACCTACAATGACGCAATTCCCCTTAGCCGCAATCTCCTTAATAATATTGGACTGAACCAGATAAACCTGCTCGGTCAAAGGCATCTCCTGGGTAGCGGCATAGATGGAATAGAGAAAGCTGCTGGTCTTTGTATGCTCCATGCGGGAGACAAACTCCTCTGTAAAGCCACTTTCCTTTGCAGTCATAGCAATGATTTCCTTGTCATAGAAGCTATACCCAAGTTCTTCGGCCAACTTTCGACCAATCAGTCTTCCCCCGGACCCATGTTCCCGGGCGATGGTAATAATTGTGTTATTCATAAAATATCCCCCTTTTGCATCTTACCTGTTTCATGAACCATTATAGCACGGTTTTCTTCCTCGTGTAAGACTTCCTTCTCCGGTATCCACGACAGAATAAGGGCTAATTTTTCCACTTTCTTCAGCTTTTTAACCATAGCTTCCCGTTTTAAGGCAGTTGAGCGGTCGGCACAGGGCTCGGTATAGACCAGCTTCAAAGGGCCCCTGCCTCGGGTGTACTTGGCCCCTTTCCCCTCCCTATGGGCAGCAAGGCGACGGTCAACATTGTCCGTACAGCCAGTGTAAAGGCTATTATCCTTACACCAAAGGATATAAACCCACCAGCTCATTTGGAAAGAACGTCGGTCCACTCGGCGGGGCGGAACCCGGTCAAAACAAAGGTATCTCCCACCAAAATGGGCCGTTTGACCAACATCCCATCCGTGGCCAGAAGGGCAAACTGCTCCTCCTCGCTCATACCGGGCAGCTTGGCGGCCAAACCCAAAGATTTATATTGCAGGCCGCTGGTGTTAAAAAATTTCTTGAGAGGCAGGCCGCTTTTCTCGTGCCACTCCTTCAACTCCTCCAGCGTGGGGTTGTCCAATTTAATATCCCGAAGTTCATAGCTTACTCCCTGCTCTTCCAGAAAGGCCTTTGCCTTCTGACAGGTGGTACATTTCGGGTAACAGAGAAACAGCATTTGTCACCAGTCCTTCCCTTTTAATATTTTTACATTATATCAGAAAAAGAAAAATCCCGCAATCCTGACGGATTACGGGATTTTGGCGGAGAGAGAGGGATTTGAACC
>CAZHWK010000285.1:0-2909 GCA_964536405.1 uncultured Oscillospiraceae bacterium | reverse complement strand
GGCCGAGCAAAGACCGGCAATCAAAGCCCCTTCCAAAAGGTCAGAGGAAATGCGGGTGTCCTTACCGATGGTGAACAATGGCTTCTGGCGCTTGGCATTCTTGGACAGAACCTGGGCGGCGGCACAGCCAACCTCAAAGGCCAGCTCGGCATCCAGATTTTCGTTGACAACACCACGGATACCGTCGGTTCCAAATAGTTTACCCATATACACAATCTCCTTTATAACAATGAAATTTTTCCCGGTTCAGCCGAAATGTAAGGCCATCGTACACCTTACCCCGAACGAAACGAAGTCCCGGCTTTCGTAAACACTCTTCAAAGCCCAGCTTTTCTGCCAGACCAATCAATCTGAGATTGCAAGACGTAGAATGATTTTGTTGTTTGGGTATTCCAAGTATACTACTCTATAAGTCAAAGGGACATTTCTTCCTGCCCGAAATATGAAATACCCAAGTGTTCGTACGCTTTTTTTGTGACACAGCGGCCTCGGGGAGTACGGGTTAAAAAGCCCATCTGCATGAGATAGGGCTCATACACATCCTCCAGGGTCACCGACTCCTCGTTGATGGTGGCGGCCAGGGTGTCCAGCCCCACAGGTCCACCGGTATAATTTTCGATGATACTGGTTAGCATCCGCCGGTCCACACTGTCCAGCCCCAAGTAGTCTACCTCCAGGGCGGACAGGGCCTCGTCAGCAACATTCTGGGTGATAACACCCCCCGCCCGTACCTGGGCGAAGTCACGCACCCGACGGAGCATCCGGTTTGCAATACGTGGGGTGCCCCGGCTTCGCTTGGCAATTTCGATGGCTCCGTCCCCCTCAATAGGAACCCCCAATATTCCGGCCGAGCGGGTCACAATTTTGGCCAGCTCTTCCGGGGTGTATAGCTCCAGCCGGAGGGTCACACCAAACCGATCCCTCAGAGGAGCCGAAAGCTGGCCAGCCCGTGTGGTGGCCCCGATGAGGGTAAAATGAGGTAAATCCAACCGGATGGAGTTAGCTGACGGGCCTTTACCAATGATAATGTCGATCGCATAATCCTCCATGGCGGGGTACAGGATTTCCTCCACCGAACGGTTCAGCCGATGGATTTCATCCACGAAGAGGATGTCATTTTCATTGAGATTGGTCAAAAGGGCAGCCAAGTCCCCCGGCTTTTCAATGGCGGGGCCGGAGGTGATGCGGATATTGACCCCCATCTCGTTGGCGATAATGCCGCTGAGTGTGGTTTTACCCAGACCCGGAGGGCCATGGAGCAAAACGTGGTCCAGCGGCTCATTGCGCATTTTGGCGGCCTCAATGAAAATGGACAGGTTTCCTTTTGCTTTTTCCTGGCCGATATATTCGTTCAGACTTTTAGGGCGAAGGGAAGTTTCATTTTCATCATCTTTGATCAAGGTGGTGGCGACCAAAGGCTGCCCGGTTTCAAAGCCGCCGTTGTCGGAAAAGTCGATGCTCACCGTTATCGCCCCTCCCATGCTGTCACAGCAGAAATTAGGGTGTCCAAAAATGCACCTTCCCCGAAGGTGTTAATTTTAAATAGCACAGCCTGGCTTCCTCCCGCCGAGATGGCTGACAAGAAAAGGCTGTTTCCTACGCCAAGTAGGGTAATATTAAGACTGACCCGGTTGCCGCCCAATGCGCTGTACCGCTCATAAACCCGTACGGCACAACGGGCATCCCCCATCTGGCAGTCGCTCTCCCCTTCTAAGGAAATGGTAGCGCTGGCATTCATCAGCTCCTGTTCCAGATAAGCCAGAAATTCATCAAAGCCACCCTGCAAATGCCGTTCATATTGTGCCATATCATTTCACCATCCTTTTCAATGCCTGCCGAACAATTTCTTCCAGGGACAGGGCCTCCATATCCAGGCCCTTCAAGGCCTGGGCGGCTTCAGTGGTGCTGTATCCAAGCACAGACAGGGCAGCCACAGCCTCACTCTGCTTGTTCTCAGGGATAATAGTAACGCCGCTTCCGCCGTAGCTCTCCCCCGCCCCACTTTCCATCTGGCCCTTTGCCAGCTTATCCTTCAGCTCCAAAATAACCCGCTGGGCAATCTTCTTGCCAATCCCAGGGGCCACGGTCAATGCCTTTTCGTCTCCGGTGATAATGGACAAAGCCAGAGCCTCTGGGGTGGTAGAGGACAGAATGGAGATGGCGGCCTTGGGCCCTACCCCAGACACCGAAATCAGCATTTGAAAGCAGTTGCGCTCATTTTCGGTGGCGAAACCATAAAGCTCCATTAAATCTTCCCGGACATTTAAATGGGTATACAGTCTCCCCTTCTGGCCCTTGGTCAGCCTGGAGAGGGAGTTTGCGGTAGTATGGCAGGCATAGCCCACCCCACCGCAATCAATGACAGCCAGATAAGGGCCAATATGGGCCACAATACCGTCCAGATAATAAAACATGATGAAACCTCACTTACTTGTTTCGTACTGCATATCGGCCGCTTCCCGGTCGGGCTGCATCCGTGCTTTGAAGCCGGGAGGTGGAGGAACGGGCATGACAAAGGGCAATGGCCACGGCATCGGCAGCGTCGTCCGGCTTAGGGACAGCCTTGAGGTTCAAAAGCCGCTTGGTCATCTCCATGACCTGCCGTTTTTCGGCCTTTCCATAACCCGCCACAGCCAATTTAACCTCCGAAGGGGAGTATTCATAAATGGGAAGCCCATATTTTTCCGCCGTCATCAGGATCACCCCACGGGCCTGGGCCACCCCGATGCCGGTGGTCACGTTTTGGTTGAAGAACAGTTCTTCTATGGCCATGCAATCGGGATGAAACTGCCCAATCAGTGCTTCCATGTCCTGCGCTATTTGAAGCAGTCGGGCGGGTAGAGGCTGTCCGGCGGGCGTTGTGATGGCACCACAGCCTACCAAGGACTGTTTGCTCCCCTCGCTTCGCA
>CAZHWK010000284.1:0-2921 GCA_964536405.1 uncultured Oscillospiraceae bacterium | reverse complement strand
AGCCCTTTCAGGGCCGGACGCTGCAAAAGATAACAGGCGGGACTGCATGGCAGTCCCGCCTGTTTTCCTCTTATATAATGATTTCTCCCAGCAGGGTGGTGCCATCCACCCCAGTGATACGCACCTGCTCCACCCGGTTGTGCAGGGATTGGTCACAGGTTAGGGACACGTCCAGGTAGTTGGGGGTATGCCCTCGGAAAAGGCCCTCCTTCTCCTCTTCAAACAGCACAGGCAGTGTTTTGCCCACCTGGCCTTCCAGATAGCCACGCTGCATCTGCCCGGCCACTTCTCGGGCCACGGCGGCCCGCTCCTCCTTGACGGCATTTTGAATCTGCCCCGCCATCTCGGCCGCCGGGGTATCAGCCCGCCGGGAATAGGGGAAGATATGCATGGAGGAAAAATTCATCTCCCGAATGAAGTCCAGGGTGGCACCGAACTCCTCCTCGCTCTCCTCGGGAAAGCCCACAATCAAATCGGTGGTAATGGCCGGTTGGTCAAAATACCGCCGCAGAAGGGCGACGCTCTCCCGATAACGGGCGATGTCGTATTTCCGGTTCATCCGCTTCAGAGTGGCGTCGCATCCGCTTTGAAGGGAGAGATGGAAGTGGGGGCACAGGTTGGGGATGGCGGCCCCCCGGCGGCAGAACTCCTCGGTGATGGTCCGTGGCTCCAGGCTGCCCAGTCGCAGCCGCAGGCCGGGGGCGGCTTGGGCCACCCCTTCTATCAGGTCCGCAAGCCCCGGCTGTCCCTCCAAATCCTTGCCCCAGGAGGAGATTTCGATGCCGGTTATCACCATCTCCCGATACCCCTCGCCCGCCAGACGGGCAGCCTGGGCCTTGGCCTCTTCCAGGGGCATAGAGCGCACCGGCCCCCGGGCATAGGGAATGATGCAGTAGGAGCAAAAGTTGACACAGCCATCCTCCACCTTTAGCATGGCCCGGGTGCGTTGGGCCATGCCCCCGGCCGGGAGCAGTTCAAAGTCCCGCCGCTTCAGGGCCTGGTCGGTCAGGTCAGCCTGCTCCCTCTGTTTGGCCCTGGCCAGCTCCTCGGCCCGGTCCAGGAATGCCATGTGGTCCCCGGTGCCCGAAATCAGGTCTACCCCCAGCTGTTTCACACTGTCCGGATCAGTCTGGGCGTAGCAGCCGCAGACGGCGGCCACGGCGGCCGGGTTGCGCTTTTTGGCCTGACGGATGGCCCAGCGGCTTTTCTTGTCGCTGACGGCGGTCACGGTGCAGGTATTGATGATGTATACGTCGGCCGTGTCCTCAAAGGGGGTGAGGGTATGCCCACGGCGGACCAGCTCGGCCTCCATAGCCTGGGTTTCATACTGGTTGACTTTGCACCCCAAAGTATAAATTGCAAATTTCATGCCTGTTCCTCTTGTCATTTCATATGCTTTTCCTATATAATTTAACATAATTCGTCTTTTTTGTATAGTCCCTTTGGAGGTGACCTCGTGGCAGAACATCGTGCCGCCCCCATGACCCAGGGAACCGAGTGGAAGCTGATTTTGCTTTTCACCCTTCCCATCATGGCGGGCAATTTTTTACAGCAGCTTTATAACGCCGTGGACGGCATCATCGTGGGTAACTGGGTCAGCGAGGCCGCCTTTACCGCCGTTGGGGCCTGCCATCCCCTTATCATGCTCTTTTTGGGCATCGGCATGGGCATGAGTGCCGGCTGCTCCATCCTAATCAGCCAGTATTACGGGGCCAAGCAGTTTGAAAACCTCCGCCGGGCGGCCTCCACCAGCCTGATTCTCATGGGGGGCATCGGCCTTTTTTTGTCGGTGGTGGGGGGCGGTATCTCCCGCTGGCTCATGGGCTCGGTGCTCCAGGTCCCCCAGCATCTTCTGGAAGATGCCTCGGCCTACTTCTCCATTTACTGCTTTGGCCTGGTTTTTCAGTTTATCTACAACAGTGTGGCCGCCCTTCTGCGCTCCATTGGGGACTCCAAGGCCACCCTGTATTTTCTGGCCATTTCGGCCGTGACCAACGTGCTTTTGGACCTGCTTTTCGTCATCGTCTTCCAGTGGGGGGTGGTGGGGGTAGGCCTTGCCACCCTCATTGCCCAGGCCCTCTCGGCCGTCACCAGCCTGTTCTACATGGGGGCCGCCCACAAGCTGCTGCGCTTCGGGCGGAGGGACTTTCACTTTCACCGTGACATGGGTGTGCTGGCCCTCAAGCTGGGCATCCCCGCCACCCTTCAGCAATCGGTGGTTTCCTTCGGTAACATTGCCATCCAGCGGTTGGTCAACTCCTTTGGCCAGACCGTGATGGCCGCCTTCACCTCAGGGGTACGGCTCAACCAGTTCATTATGATTCCCATTTTCGGCTTCAACATGGGCATTTCCACCTTTACGGGCCAAAATGTGGGGGCGGGCAAGCTGGAGCGAGTGGCTTCGGCCCGGAAGCAGACCTTCGGCATGAGTGCCCTGGTATGCCTGTTTTTGTCGGTGGGCTCCTACTTGATGGCCGCCCCTCTGGTGGGGCTCTTCGGTCTGGAGGGGGCCTCGCTGGAGCTTGGGGTACGTTGCCTGCGGGATACCGCCCCCTTCTTCCTCATTTTCTCCTACCAGCAAATCTCACTTGGCCTTTTGCAAGGGGCGGGGGACGTACGCTTCACCGCCACCACTACCCTGATCAACCTCATGGTCCGTGTGGCAGCCAGCTATTGGCTGGCCCTGGGCACCGCCCTTACCTATCGGGGGCTGTGGCTGGGCATGCCCTTCGGCTGGGTGGTGGCCCTGGCCTTTGCCCTGGTCCGCTATTACTCCGGGGCCTGGAAGAGCAAATCACTGGTGAACCCCAACGCTCCTTCGGATTCATAAAGAAAGCCGCCCTTGGCTTCGGCCAAGGGCGGCTTTTTACGGCCTTTTCTCACGAGGTAACGTGTGTCCGCTTTTTGTCCTCCTCGGTCAT
>CAZHWK010000283.1:0-2927 GCA_964536405.1 uncultured Oscillospiraceae bacterium | reverse complement strand
GTCTTGGGGTTGCGGAATTTCATGGCCTATGTACCTCCGATTTTGATGTAATGCCGCAAGTTGCAATACAGCGACGCCGATAGCACCAACCCAACGATGGTGTCAATGCTGTTTGGCCTTGGCACACCGTAAACCGCTATCTCCATTGATGCCCAAAAGGCTTGTACAATCGTGCTTATGCCAACAAATAGGAGCAGCTTTACCGTTACTTCACGCAGAGATTTGTAAGGGTCATTCATGGGGTGGCCTCCTCCTTGGGTGGCTCCGGCAGCGGCATCCAGTGGGTAATATCCGACCTCTTGGAATGCAGCATGAAACCCCTGTTTATCTGAATTTCCGCCTCAGTGCCATTCATCACAGGCGAATAGGCAATCACTCTCTCGGAACGCTCCGGCAACCGCTCCTTGACGCTAATCCAGTCAGCCGTGTCACACACAACCTCGCAAACCGACGCATCAAAGCTTTGCCCATTGCCATACCAACACTCGGTATCCGGTTTATACAGCCAGTCGCCGGTGATTTCAAATGGCGCAGCACCGTTTACCGGCCTGATGCGCATGGTGCCACTAAAGGCACGGTAACGTTCAACGTTAATCATTAGGGCCTCCATCCATCTTCGCCCCGCAGTAGTAGCAGTAGCGTTTTTCTGATCTGTGTATTGCACCATCCACCGTTGCTTCTGGCATGCCGCTTTCACAGACGCTGCATATAAACCCGCCATCTGGATGCTCGATCCACCGCCCATGCACCACCGGCACTGCGTCGATGGTGGGGGCCCTCCTCAGTGCATCAATAATTCCGTCAAGACTAATCGCATCGTAAAGCTGCTTCATAGCAGTCAAATCGGCAATTAGCTGTCTACTGTCAATCAAATCAGCCATGGTCGGCCTCCCTTCGGTTCCAGGCCTTGATTGCTTTGTTTTTATACGCATTGTAAAAATCGTTGTCAAAGCTGACAACTGCGCCACAATGTTTGTTTGTGCACTTGAAAAAATTTAGGCCATTAAACCCAATTACCCTGCGGACTGTTTGCCCGCAGAACGGACACGGCTTCAATTCATCAGCCATCCCCGCCACCTCCCAATGCCGCCTCTTCGCTGATACGTTCGAACTCAATCACCCATACAAACGGATTTGCCTCCCAGCCGTAACGGGGGCGGTCGGCGGGCTTAATGGTGCTGTCCCACAAACCGGCAAAGGCGTCAATCACATAATTGCCAGGTAGTCCGTGTTGGTCGTACCAAGCGGGGTCTTGATATTCGTAAGGGTCTTCGGTACCTTCGTCCGCCGCCTGACTCTCCGTAATATCCTGCAACCGCTCCACCCGAACCGCCGTAACCCGCAGAAATAGCCGTGCGGCCTCCTTGGGCATGTGGATGGAGGGGTGCCAAGAAAACACCTCGCACTTGCCATCTGCTTTATAAAAATATCCTCCGTAAGCGTTCTTTGCCCACGTCTCCCGCACCCACAGGATATCGCCGGGCATATACGTTTTTTTCTCACGCTTTAATTCTGCCACCAGGTTATCCCAAGATTTAAATGCCCGCCCTTTCATCCAATAGGCATACCCATTTGTGCTAAATTCTCGGATATCATCAGCTTCTGTGCACACCCGCCGTGTCGCCGTCTTGCGGCCATCCAGAATAGCCCGCACCATTTCGGTGTTAAACAGTATCGGTTTCATGGGAGCCTCCTTCCTGGGCAGCCAGTGCCGCCTCGGCCTCATCCTCTGAGAGATACCAGTCTGTATGTAAGTCTTCCACCCTCCGTTCGGTTTCAGAAAACCAGCAATGATACACCATGTCCCCTACCGAAACTGTTGTGCCATCAACGCCGATATTAATCGCAACAATTACCCCTTCAAATATACAATCATCTCCGCCATCTTTATCTTCGCTATCGAGCACAAACGCTCTATCCCCCACCTTGCACGGCAGCTCCACCAGCCGCCCCTCCCGCTTGGCCTGCATCAGGGCGGTTAGGTCTTCGATGGTGCCAAGGGAACGGTAATCGTCTGCCAGTTTACGAGCCACATTCCACTCGCCTTTCAAGGATTTAATTTCTTGGGGGGCAAACCCTGTGGCCTCGTATGCCTTAAGCCGCTCCCATATCTTCCGCTGACTGCAATTTCCGTTCTCACAGAAACTCCCACCTGGCATACTGGAGCACTGGGCAATGTTGCAAAAATTTCCTTCAAAGGTCAATCTTTCCATCATTTTTCCTCCTCTGCGGGCCGGGAAAGCCAGCCCAGCAAGCACTGTTTGCACATTTCATCAGCCGCACTGGGTTTGAGGCTGTCTTGCCTCTCGCATGTACTCATCGTATATGGTCTGCTCTGCAAACCCACTGACTGGGTAAATGATACCGCACTCGGTAAAATCATCTCTGACCCGTTTTTGTAGCTGCGGCACCGTAGCGCCCCCCCCCAGTAAAGGGCAATATACTTTTGTCGTAATTTGTCTATGGCATTATCATTTCGGCGGCAGAAGCATTTAACACTTGCCGGGTCGATTTCCCACGCACGCTTTACCTTGACCGCCTTGATGCGACCCGTTTTGATTAGTTGTCCCACCACTCGAGTTGAGGTTTTCAACTTGCGGGCCAGTTGAGTTGCGTTCATTCCTCTTCACCTCGTATTTATCTTCATCTGCTCCGGCTGGCTCTCCACCACGCTCACCACCTGGGTATCTCCGTACCGCTCAAAGTACATGGCCGCCTCCTCCTTGATGCCGATGGCCTGTCCCAGGGGGGCATCCACCTTGAGGGTGATGGTCAGCATTGCCACCCCTCCTCACGCACCTGGAATGCATCGCCGAGCTGTATGGTATCCTGGTAATTGGTCAGTGTGGTCTTGATGGCATATTTGTCAGTCTCGGTGGCGTAGCAGCCCACCACATTGGCCCCCAGCTTGTCCAGGGCGATATGAC
>CAZHWK010000282.1:1957-2931 GCA_964536405.1 uncultured Oscillospiraceae bacterium | reverse complement strand
ACTTCAACGACGCCCAGCGTCAGGCCACCAAGGACGCCGGCAAGATTGCCGGTCTGGATGTCAAGCGCATCATCAACGAGCCCACGGCCGCCGCACTGGCCTATGGTGCCGATAAGGAGTCCGACCAGAAAATCATGGTCTATGACCTGGGCGGCGGCACTTTCGACGTGTCGGTGCTGGAAGTGGGCGACGGCGTGATTGAAGTGCTGGCCACGGCCGGCAACAACCGCCTGGGCGGCGATGACTTCGACAAGTGTGTCATGGATTATCTGGCCGCCGAGTTCAAGAAGACCGAGGGTGTGGACCTCACCGGCGATAAGGTTGCCATGCAGCGGCTGAAGGAAGCCGCCGAGAAGGCCAAGATTGAGCTTTCCGGCGTGACCTCCACCAACATCAACCTGCCCTATATCACCGCCGACGCCACCGGCCCCAAGCACCTGGATTTGACCCTCTCCCGTGCCAAGTTCAACGAGCTGACCCACCACCTGGTGGAGGCCACCATGGGTCCTGTGCGCCAGGCCATGAGCGATGCCGGGCTTCAGCCCAGCGAGCTGGCTAAGGTTCTGCTGGTGGGTGGCTCCAGCCGTATCCCCGCCGTGCAGGATGCCGTAAAGGGCATCACCGGTAAGGACGGCTTCAAGGGCATCAACCCCGACGAGTGCGTGGCCATGGGTGCCGCTCTTCAGGGCGGCGTGCTTGTAGGCGACGTGAAGGGCCTGCTGCTGCTGGACGTGACTCCCCTCTCCCTGGGCATTGAAACCATGGGCGGTGTCATGACCAAGCTCATTGAGCGCAACACCACCATCCCCGCCAAGAAGAGCCAGACCTTTACCACCGCCGCCGACAACCAGACCAGCGTGGAGGTCCATGTCCTCCAGGGCGAGCGTGAGATGGCTCAGTACAACAAGACCCTGGGCCGCTTCAACCTGGACGGCATCGCCCCCGCCCGCCGTGGTGTACCCCAGATTGAGGTT
>CAZHWK010000282.1:0-1947 GCA_964536405.1 uncultured Oscillospiraceae bacterium | reverse complement strand
AGGTTACCTTCGACATCGATGCCAACGGTATCGTGAACGTGTCGGCCAAGGACCTGGGTACCGGCAAGGAGCAGCACATCACCATCACCTCTTCCACCAACATGTCCAAGGAGGACGTGGAAAAGGCCGTCCGGGATGCCGAGCAGTTTGCCGCCGAGGATGCCAAGCGCAAAGAGGAAGTGGATACCCGCAACCAGGCTGACCAGGTTGTCTACCAGACCGAGAAGGCTCTGGAAGAGGCCGGGGACAAGATTGAGGCCGGCGACAAGGCCACTGTGGAGACCGCTTTGAACAAGCTCAAGGAGGCTCTGAAGGGTACCGACGTAGAGGCCATTAAGGCCGCCACCGAGGAGGCCACCAAGTCCTTCTACCCCATCGCCGAGAAGATGTACCAGCAGCAGGGCGGCCAGCCCGACCCCGATATGGGCGATGCCAACATGGGCAGTGACGCCGGCGACCCCAACGTGGTGGACGCTGATTACACCGTGGTGGATGAGGATAATAAATAACGAAGTGTGAAGTGCGTAGGGTAGGCACGCCGGGGGGATAGACCTCGGAGCGGATGCGAAAATTTGACATTGCCCCTCGGGCAAGGGAAAATTTTTGCGAAGTCGGAGAGGTTATCACCCCGATCAGCGTGCCCAATCCGCAGCATGACACCGAAGTGCGGAGGATAGGCCCATAGGGGAGCTAAGCTAGACCGAAGACAAAAAAACAGGTTGCCGAAGGCAACGGCATTTTTTGCGTAGGTCGTACTTGGCGACCCGGCCATGGGCCCAATCCGCAGCATGACAGGAAGAAATTCCGAAGATAGAGAGTTCGGGAAATCCGGGCGGGGCCAATGGCCCCGCCGTTTCCCATGCAAAGAGGTGAAGATACATGCCCGAACAAAAGCGGGATTATTATGAAGTCCTGGGGGTTTCTAAGGGCGCCTCGGACGATGAAATTAAAAAGGCCTACCGCAAGCTGGCCAAGCAATACCACCCCGACCTGAACCCTGACGACAAGGTGGCCGAGGGTAAATTCAAAGAGGTCAACGAGGCATACGAAGTCCTCTCCGACAGCGACAAGCGAGGCCGATACGACCAGTTCGGCCACGCCGGGGTGGACCCCAACTTTAACCCCGGCGGCGGCTTTGGCGGCTTCGGCGGCGACTTTGGGGACATTGACCTAGGGGACCTGTTCGGGTCCTTCTTCGGCGGCGGCTTTGGCGGCGGCCGTGCCCAGAACCGCAACGCCCCCCGCAAGGGGGAGTCCCTGCGGGCCAACCTGACCATCTCCTTTGAGGAGGCCGCCTTCGGCTGTGAGAAGGAAATCAATCTGACCCGGACCGAAAGCTGTGACGACTGCCACGGCAGCGGCTGTGCCCCCGGCACCACCGCCGAGGTCTGCCCCCAGTGCCGGGGCACCGGCCAGGTCCGTATTCAGCGGGGGGGCGGCGCCATGCTCTTCTCCACCACCGCCCCTTGCGACAAATGCCGGGGCACGGGCAAAATCATCCATCAGCCCTGTAAGTCCTGCGGCGGCAACGGAAACGTCCGCCGTCAGCGGAAAATCACCGTCAAAATTCCCGCCGGAATTGATGACGGTCAGGCCGTGTCCCTGCGGGGACAGGGGGGTGCCGGAGCAAACGGCGGCCCCGCCGGGGACCTTATCGTGGCGGTCAATGTCCGGCCCCATCCCAAGTTCCGCCGGGACGGCACCCGGGTTCTGCTGGAACAGCCCGTTTCCTTCCTCCAGGCCACCCTGGGGGCCCAGCTTACCATTGACACCATTGACGGCCCTGTGAAATACGACCTGCCCGAGGGCACCCAGACCGGCACCACCTTCCGCCTCAAGGGCAAGGGCATCCCCGACTTGAACGGCCGGGGTCGTGGCGACCAGTACGTCAGCGTAAAGGTTCAGACCCCCACCAAGCTCACCGCCGCTCAAAAAGAGGCCCTTCGG
>CAZHWK010000281.1:0-2949 GCA_964536405.1 uncultured Oscillospiraceae bacterium | reverse complement strand
GCGGGTGCATGGACTTTTCAGAAAGGCTCTCATGAAATGGGCCAACACAACGCAACCCGGAGGACCCTAAGGTTCCCTCTGTGCCCGCTGGTAAGCCTCCTTGAGAGATTGGCTCCCCCGTCGTACATCCCCGGCCAGAAAGGTGGAAATTTGTCCGGTTACCTGCTCCACCTCTTGCTTGAACATCCGGGCCGACAGGCGCAAGGCCCCGTGGCCCAGAATAATCATCTGCTCCACCCCGTCCGAAGTGGCCACCCGCACCCGGTACTGTTTGCCCAGGGCGTAGGTTGTCTTTTCAATGTAGGTGTCGGCTGTTTCAGCCTCTTTGGTATAGACCACATGGATATTCTGGTACTTGTCCACCGAGCCACGGCCTCCACGCACCTTATAGGCATCAAAGACCAAAATGACTTCACACTTCCGAAAGCCCTGGTAATTACTCAGCAAATCCATCAGCATCTGCCGTGCCCCGTCCAAGCTCTCCCGGGCCATCGCTTTGAGTTCATCCCAGGCAAAGATAATATTGTAACCGTCCACCAGCAGGTATTCCGGGCCCAAGTCCCGGATATAAATCTCCCGCTTTTCAGGCAGCTCGGTACGTGGCTTGGGAGGAGGGCGGAAGTCCCGCTGTTTCACGGGGCCATAGGTGCGCTCATAAATGGCCATCAGCTCCTTGTCCCCCGCCAAGCCCGCCCCCGGTGGGATGGGCCGCCTGGTTTGCTCAGGAGTAGGGGCCTTTTCCTCCAGGCTGATGCCCGGAGAAACGTGGGCCTTTTCGGGCACCTCGTCCCACTTCACGGTATAGCCCGCCCCATGGGCACAGAAAACCGAGTCTGGGGTGTTCTCCACATCCCGCTGTGGGTCATAGCCAACCCCTTCCCGTACCCCCTCAGGGTCTGGACAGGGCCGATATCCGCCCGGGATACAGGACAGGCGGCCACGGCCACGGGTGTAGGAATTCACTTCTCCGGCATATTCCCGCAGACCCGACACAGGGGCCGAGCCGATGAGCAGGGTATCCCCGCCCACCGTTTCAGGCGGGGCCACCTCCCCACCCATACGCTGCAGGTCGGTCATGGCACGCCCCACCTGTTCCGGTGGCAGTTCCAGTCGGAAGTCATACCATGGCTCCAGCAGGATACTTTGGGCCGTCATCAGTCCCTGACGCACCGCCCGATAGGTGGCCTGGCGGAAGTCCCCACCCTCGGTATGCTTCACATGGGCCCGACCGGCCAGCAGAGTGATGGTCATGTCGGTAATGGGGGAGCCGGTCAGCACCCCAAGGTGCTCCTTCTCCTCCAGATGGGTCAAAATCAGCCTCTGCCAGTTCCGGTCCAGCTGGTCCTCGGGACAGGCGGTCTGGAAGCTTAGGCCGCTCCCCCGCTCCCCGGGTTCCAGCAAAAGATGAACCTCGGCATAGTGGCGCAGAGGTTCAAAATGCCCCACTCCTAATGCGGGGGCGGCTATGGTTTCCCGGTAAAGGATGCTCCCCGAGCCAAAGGTAACGGCAAGGCCGAACCGCTCGGCGATCAACCGCTGCAAAATCTCCAGCTGCACCTGCCCCATAAGCTGAATGTGAATTTCACCCAGACGCTCGTTCCACAGGATGTGAAGCTGGGGGTCTTCCTCCTCCAATTGGCGCAGCTTGCCAAGAGCGGTATGCACCTCACAGCCCTCGGGCAGTTTAATTTGATAGGTCAGCACCGGCTCCAGCATGGGCGGGGGCAGCAGGGCCTCGGCCCCCAGCCCTTGACCGATACGGGTTTTGCTCAACCCCGTCACGGCACAGACCGTCCCCGCCGGAACTTCCTCCTCAGCCCGAAATTTGGCCCCCGAATAAATGCGGATTTGGTCCACCTTCTCCTCCCAGCCGGGACCTTGGAGAAGGGTTTTCACCTTTAAACTCCCCCCGGCGATTTTCAGATAGGTGAGTCTGGCCCCTTGGGGGTCACGGGCAATCTTATACACACGGGCCCCAAATTCTGTGGGCCATTTTTTCCGTGGGGCATACCGGGCCAGTCCTTCGGCAAACTGGGCCACCCCATCCAGTTTTAGCGCAGAGCCAAACCGGCAGGGGAAGAGCTTCCGGGCGGCAATCAGGGCGGAAAGCTCCTCCTCGGCCACCACTCCCCCTTCCAGAAATTGGGTCAAGGCCTCTTCCCCGCACATGGCGGCCTGCTCGTGGAAGTCCGCTCCCCCCGCATCCGCACAGCCTTCGTCCAGTTTGGAGCGCAGTTCAGCCAGAAGCGCATCCCGGTCGGTGCCCGCCAAATCCATCTTGTTGACAAAGAGAAAGGTGGGAACCTCATATCGCTTCAACAGCCGCCAGAGGGTTTGGGTATGACCCTGGACGCCATCGCTTCCACTGATGACCAGAACGGCGCAGTCCAGGATTTGCAGGGCCCGCTCGGCCTCGGTGGAGAAGTCAACGTGGCCTGGGGTATCCAGCAGGGTGACCTCCCGGTCTCCCAGGGGAAAGACCGCCTGCTTGGAGAAAATAGTAATCCCTTTTTCCCGCTCCAACTCGTGGGTATCCAAAAAGGCATCCCGGTGGTCCACCCGGCCCAGCCTTTTCAAGGCGCCGCTTCCGTAAAGCAGGGCCTCGGACAGGGTGGTCTTGCCTGCGTCCACATGGGCCAAAATCCCCATGGTCAGCTGCTCCATGTGGCCGCCTCCTTCCATTTTTGTTTTTTCAGGTACGGTAGTAGTATTATTTTACCACGGCCCGCCCGGTCCTTGCAACGCAAAACCGGCGTTCCGGGTATTTTGCCCCAAAACGCCGATTCCGCTTTCCGCTTTCTTTTGTCCCTTCTGTTACGGAAGCAGCCTTCATAGGATGTAGCAAACACATTCTGGGAGGGACTGATATGAAAAAAATCGTTCTGGTAAAACGAAGGGTACTGACCTTGTGTGCCGGCCTTCTGGCGGCAGGTCTCATGTTCGGTGTTG
>CAZHWK010000280.1:0-2957 GCA_964536405.1 uncultured Oscillospiraceae bacterium | reverse complement strand
CAGCCCATAACTGCCTTAAACTGCTCTTGGGTTACCTCGTAGGTTCCCATGTAGAAGGGCTGGGAGATGGTGACCTCTCGGGTTAAGAAATAATCGTCTATGTAGCTCCCTGCCGGGATATAGGTCATATCCATCTTGGTGAGGCTGGTGGTGGGCTTTTGGGTTGGCTCTGGTGTTGGCTTCACCTCAGTGGTACTGGGAGGATTGCCCGTATAAGCCTCACCGGGTACAATTACGGCCTTGGCGGCAGAGCTGTCCCAGTAGACATTGAAGGCCGAGGCTGTACCGGCCAGCTTTTCAGCCACCTCACGCAGCTGAATATAGTTGCTGTTGCCGCCAATATAGTAGGCATTGTCAAAGCCGGTTACACCGCTGTCAATTTTAAATTGGGTGCTACTTTTCCGCACATCGGTGGTCTTCGCCAGGGTGGCGGGGTTTGAGGTACCTGTGTAGGGCTTGCCGGTTTCGATGACAGCATAGGTGCCGTCCCAGCCCACATTAAACTGGGAAGCAGTGCCGTTTAACAAGACAGCGATGCCACGCAGCTGCAAATAGTTGTTGCCGCCAACGGCATACGCCTCAGGCACGCTGACCGTTTTGCCCTCCATCATAAAGCCTGTGGTGCTTGGAGTAGCAGTCAGGTTACCGGAGGTGGGGGGCTGACTTGGCTTTGGCTGGGGTTCCTCCACAGGGTCAGTGGATTCATTTTCCTTGGTCAGAATAAAGCGAAATTCTGCATGGTTGGGGGCATCTAAGTCATAGGTCCACAGGGTAATTTTTGTGCCATCGGTATTTTTTGCACCTGAGGCATTGAGGACACGTGTGCCGCCAACGAAGGGACGAATACTAAAAATATCATCCCCCTTTTCGGGGTAAAGGGTCCAGAGATAAGCCTCTTTCATGGCTACCACTTGGGTGCCGTCCTCAGCCACTGCCGCAGCACCTAAAAAGGTGCCGTCGGCTCGTTTCAGGGTAACATGGCCCTGCCCCATGTTGGTAAGCTGGAAGGACTCATTTTCTGATCCTTTGTCCCGCAGTTCGGCATTGCCCTTGCTGTCGATATTCAGATAGTTGTTCATAGTTCTTAGTTGGTACCAGCCATCCTCTTGCGTACTGGCTGCTGCAAAAACCGACACAGGGAATAATCCAAGTGTCATGCAGAGTGCAAGCAGAGTACAAAGCAGTCTCTTTTTCATTGTGTTTCCTCCTTATTTCTCATAGCTTTTCGAGGTATTCAAGCTAGCGGTGCCAGATGCCTGATCCCAGCCCACGTAGATGTCAAAAATCTGCATCACGTCACGGAGCTTAAAGTAGTTGTTCTGGCCGATGAGGTAGGCCGTCAGGGGTGTTTCCGCCCCATTCACATAGATTTTAGAGGTGGAGAGCACGGCATGTTTGCTCTGCCCGTCCCCGGCCGCCATCTCGCCGCCCACGGCAGTGTAGGGAGTGCCGGAGCTTAGGTTGATGGCATTTTTCGTCCCATCCCAGCCCACATTAAAATTCTTAGGGTGAGGAGCAGGCTAAACACTCGTTTTTTCATATGCGTTGCCTCTCCTCATTCATTTTTTGAAAATACAAGCATCGGGCTGGAATTTGGTTGCATGGCCTCTCCAGCTTTCCCATGGCGCACCTCATTTCATGCCGGACATATCAGACTTGCCCGCCTGCTCCTCTAAGATACTCTCTCTGACGAAATCCCAGCATCCCTGCAATCATGGAGACAGGAAACATACGGATTTCACGGTTTAGCTTGGTGACGCTGTCGTTATAAACCAGCCTGCTGGTGCGCACCATGTTTTCAAAGGTTTCCACCGCATCCATGGCTTTTTTGTAGTTTGCATCGGCTTTCAGCTCCGGATACTGCTCGCTGACCCTTGCAATTGCGCCAAGTGCCTCTGAAATGATGTCCTCTTGGCGCAGCACATCCTCGGGGGTGGACTTTGCGGTGATGACACTTCTTCTGGATTTAAGGGTTTCAATCAACGTTTCGCTCTCGTTCTTGGCGTAGCCCTTGGTCAAATCCAACAGAGCCGTCAGTGCATCAAAGCGGCTGGAAAGCTGCACACCGATTTGGCTCATGGCATTGTTGATATTTTCATCTAAGACTACAAGCCTGCGTTGGGTAGATATTGCCCAAAGAACGATTCCCACGGCAATTACACCGATCGCAATAAGGGTTGGCCACATTGGGAGCACCTCCTAGTTTGAAAGGTGAATGCGGATATCCGCATCCACCTTCCCTTTTGATGTTTCGTTTTGCATACGAAAGTAAATTTTTGATTTGCTATACGGCTCGCTTACCTTGGCAATAAAGGCAGGCATTACGCCAAAAATTGTTGGAGACTGCCCCGCCATGCCGGGCGGGGCAGTGTGCACAGGCACGCTTGCTTAGCTCTCGGTGTAGACAATTTTTCCATCACTACCCATACTAAATGTACCTGTTAATGTAGTGCCATCTGTCACGCTTTTATCAATGGTAAATGTTATCTCATAAGGCGTCTGGTTGACACTTTCTATGAACTTCACCGCAAGGGGGGGATCAAGGGGAATCGTGACTCTCGGTGTGGAGGAACCTCCGTTTTGTATCGTTTCAGGCGAACTGCTACCGCCTCCCTCCAGCGTGGCTGTAAAGTTGGTTAGGTCAGCACCGGTGCTGTTTTCAAACGCAGCATGAACGGTTCTTTTGTTCTTGTCTGCCTCGGCCTTCTCTGCCTCTTCAACCAGCTTATCCAGATTGTTCATCAAGGCATCCAGATTGTCCAGAGCCTCGTTGTATTGTTTAATCTGCTCTGCGGTGTAAATCTTATTGCCCTGGCCGATGACCTTGCCCATATCATTGATAGCGTTGGAAGTTTGGCCTAGTTGAGCTTTGAAGTTCGGGTCGTTTTCAATGCCTCAATTTTGTTTATTTCGTCCACCAGGGGATTGTAGCGCACATTTGCGTCATTAAAACGCAT
>CAZHWK010000279.1:0-2972 GCA_964536405.1 uncultured Oscillospiraceae bacterium | reverse complement strand
CCTTTTTGCAAAATATCATCAACAGCGTGTCTGACATTGTGGGCCTCGGTACCCCTTCCAAGGGGATGAACAGCCCCTGGTACATAAACTATCAGACCCTGTTTACCGACCCCAAACTCCACACCGCCCTCAAAAACACCATCATTCTGACCATTTGCACCGTGGTGTTCCAGGTGGGGATTGCCCTGATTTTGGCCCTGCTGGTGGACAGCATCCGGGTGGGGGCCCAGGTCTTTCGCACCCTGTACTTTTTCCCCATCGTGATTTCGGCCACCGCCTTAGGGCTTATGTTCAACCTCATTTTCCTCTATAAGGGCGGCATGGTCAATCAGGTGCTGCTGGGGATGGGGCTTGTGGCCGAGAATGTGGACTGGAAGGACCAGGGGCATTATCTGTTTACCATGCTCTTCCCTGTAATGTGGCAGTATGTGGGCTTCTACTTCGTCATTCTGGTCACGGGGCTGAACAATATTTCCCAGGATTTGTACGAGGCCGCCGCCCTGGACGGGGCCTCGGGGCTGAACCGGGTGCGCTATATCACCCTGCCCCTGCTTCGCAACGTGCTGTGTACCTGTCTGGTGCTGGCCATCACGGGGGCCCTCAAGGTCTTTGATCTGCCCTGGGTCATGTTTGGGGCCGGGATGCCCCAAAATCAAGGCTGGCTCACCGGAACCTATATGTATGACCAGACCTTCAATCGGGGGGATGTGGACTATGGCTCCACCATCGCCATGCTGATTGTGGTATTGGGTGTGGTACTGGCCAATGTGGCAAACCGGGTCTTTAAGCCCAGCGAAGATTTGTAAGGGGGGACGGATATGAGAGTGCGCACACGCCGAATCAAGCCGGCTAAAGTGGTTACCTATGCCGTGTTGACCGCCTGGGCCTTGACCACCATCTATCCCTTCTTTTGGGTCATCATCAACTCCTTCCGGGAAAAGGGGATGATTCGCAAGGACTCCTTCTCGGTGCCCCTGCCGGGCAGCCAGTATTTTACCATGGACAACTACCGCACCGCCATGGAGCGGTTCAATTTCAGCAATGCCTATTTAAACAGCGTCATTATTTCGGTCAGCGTCACCGTGGTGGTGGTCATTTTGGCGGGTCTGGCCGCCTATGGTCTGGTGCGCTACCGCTTTAGAGGGCGCAGCCTGCTGTACAGCCTGATTATGGCGGGGATGATGTTCCCGGTATTCTCCACCATCATTCCTGTGTTCCGTTTTGAGGCCCTTACCCTGCATATTGCCTCCACCGGGAACCGCTGGCTCAGTCTGCTGGCCGTGATTTTGCCCCAGATTGCGGGCAACCTCTGCTTTGCCACCATTGTGCTGATGGGCTTTATCCAGTCGGTGCCCATTGATTTGGAGGAGAGTGCCTATCTGGACGGGTGCAACGTGTTCCAGGTCTACTTCCACATTGTGATGCCGGCGGCCAAGTCCTCCTTTGCCACGGTGGCCATCTTCTCCTTCCTGTGGAGCTATAACGATTTGTTTACCCAGAGTTTCTTTTTGCGCTATCCCAATGAAAAGACCATCACCCTGCTCTTAAACGAAATCTCCTCTAATGCGGGGGTGGATTACGGTCTGATGGCGGCCTCGGTGGTGCTGATTGTCATTCCGGTGTTGGCGGTCTATGTCTGCCTGCAAAAGCATATCATCAAGGGCTTGACGGCAGGGGCCGTGAAAGGTTGAGCGCATAGCTTAGGCACATAGGGCGGATAAGGAACAGCGTAGACCGAAAAACAGGCCAGTGGGCACACTGGCGGCATGTTCGGCGGAGCTGGGACTTAGTGGGCCGTGGATGAGCCCAAAGCGGAGCGTGACAAGAACTGAGCGCACAGCTTAGGCCCATAGGGACGCTAAGGCGGTGCGCAGACAAAAAAACAGGTGACGGACGAAGTCCGGCGCGGCATTTTTTGCGAAGCAACGACTTAGTGGGCCGTGGATGAGCCCAAAGCGGAGCGTGACAAAGGCTGAGCGCACAGCTTAGGGGTCGGACATGACTTGTCATGCCCGACCTTTCCTGCTATGATAAAAGAGAAAACAGGAGAGAGGGTGAGCCGATGTATAAGGTGGTACTCATTGACGATGAGAGTATTATCGTGGAGGGGCTCAAGCGGGTGGTGGATTGGGCCAGGTGGAACTGCCAGGTGGTGGGGGATGCCTGGGACGCCAAATCCGGTGCCGCCCTCATTCGTCAGCAGGCCCCCGACATTCTGATTACCGACATCCATATGCCGGGGGAGGACGGTCTGGCCATGCTGGCCGGACTGAAAAGCGAATTTCCCCGGATGCAGGTCACGGTGCTGACCGGGTACCGGGATTTTGAATACGCCACCCGTGCCCTCCACCTGGGGGTGCAGCGATTTTTGCTCAAGCCCTCCAAGATGGAGGAAGTGGAGGAAGCGGTGGGCCACATGGTGGAGAACCTGGAACAGCTGCCGCCCCATGGGCAGACAGACCCGGAGAGCGAGGGTGAGAGTGAGAGCGGGGAAGGGGCGGGAGGCAGTTTTCTGGCCCGCCGGGCCAAGGCGTTTATCGGGGAGCATTGCGCCGAGAAAATCTCTCTCCAGGACGTGGCCGACCACTGTTATATCAGTCAATGGCACCTGTCCAAGCTGCTGCACAAGCATTTGGGGCAGAATTTTTATGATATTTTGAATGCCGAGCGGGTGGGGCGGGCCAAGCTTTTGCTGGAGGAGCCGGTCATGCGTATCAGCGAGATTGCGGCCCAGGTGGGCTATGCCGATACCGCCCATTTTTCCCGGGTGTTCAAAAAGGTGGAGGGAATTTCGGCCAACGAGTGGCGCAATCAACGTTGTGGGGTGCGGTAGCAGGTCCCCGGCCCGGGCAAAAAATGGTACGAGCAGAAAAAAGAACCCCCTGTGGGGGTTCTTTTTTTGTTTTTACACTGGCTGGTCCGGCTGTCCGGGCCATCCATATCCGCCCCGGCGACTGAGGGGACAGCGGATA
>CAZHWK010000278.1:0-2979 GCA_964536405.1 uncultured Oscillospiraceae bacterium | reverse complement strand
TTTCCATTCCTCTTGGGACCTTTACCTGCGTGACCGGGGTATCCGGGTCGGGGAAGTCCAGCTTTGTGAATGAAATTCTGTATAAGAAGCTGGCGGCCGACCTCAACCGGGCCAAAACCCGGCCCGGCAAGCACCAGGCCATGGAGGGGGAGGAATTTCTGGACAAGGTCATTGCCATTGACCAGTCCCCCATCGGCCGCACCCCACGCAGTAACCCGGCCACTTACACCGGGCTGTTTAACGACATTCGGGACCTGTTTGCCTCTACCGCCGACGCCAAGGCAAGGGGGTACAGTGCGGGCCGGTTCTCCTTCAATGTGCGGGGGGGCCGATGCGAAGCCTGCGCCGGCGACGGCCTGCTGAAAATCGAAATGCACTTTTTGCCCGACATTTATGTCCCCTGCGAGGTCTGCAAGGGCAAGCGGTATAACCGGGAAACCCTGGAGGTGCGGTATAAGGGCAAGAATATTTATGAAGTGCTGGACATGACGGTGGACGAGGCCTTGCCCTTTTTTGAGAATCTGCCCCGGCTGCACAACAAGCTGCAAACCCTCTATGATGTGGGCCTAAGCTATGTGAAACTGGGTCAGGCCTCCACCACGCTGTCCGGGGGCGAGGCCCAGCGGGTCAAGCTGGCTACCGAGCTGGCCAAACGGTCCACCGGCTCCACCATTTATATTCTGGACGAACCCACCACCGGCCTGCACACCGCCGATGTGCATCAGCTCATCGGGGTGCTTCAGCGGCTGGTGGAGGGGGGCAACACCGTGGTGGTCATCGAGCATAATCTGGATGTGATTAAGACGGCCGACCACATCATCGACCTTGGCCCCGAGGGGGGCGAGCGGGGTGGCAATATTGTCTGCACCGGCACCCCCGAGGAGGTGGCCCGGTGCCCCGAAAGCTATACCGGGCACTACCTGGCCAAGGTGCTGGGGTAAGGCCGGTACAGACGATACCCCCAGCAAAGCTGGGGCGGTGCGGTAAGCGCCGTAAATTCGAGCGAAGCGAGAATTGCGCAGGGAGGCTTTGCCGACCGAGCATGTAAAATAAAGGGGCCCCCCGGCGGGCCGGAAGGCCCGTTGGGGAGTTGTACCGGCGCCCCCGAGGAGGTGGCCCGGTGCCCCGAAAGCTACACGGGCCACTACCTGGCCAAGGTGCTGGAGTGCCGGAACGAAAACCTGTAAAGCGAAGCGGAGAGGATGAAACCCTTGGATGTGATGCAATGGCTGACCGGGACCGAGGTGGGCAGACTGGTCTTTACCACCCTGGTTTCCATGGTTCCGGTGGTGGAGCTTCGGGGGGGAATTCCCTTCGGCCACAATGTGCTGGAGCTGGGTATTTGGCCCACCTTTTTTGCCAGCGTGGTGGGCAATATGCTCCCGGTGCCTTTTATTATCGTATATATTCGGCGTATTTTTCAGTGGATGCGCCACAGTCTGCCCGGGCTTGACAGTCTGGTGGACAAATTGGAGGCCAAGGCCCACCTCAAGGGCCGGAAGGTGACCCGGTACAAGTACCTGGGCCTTATGATTTTCGTGGCCATCCCTCTGCCCGGCACTGGGGCCTGGACCGGGGCCTTGGCCGCCGCCTTTTTGGATATGCCCCTGCGAAAGGCTCTGCCCTCCATTTTCAGCGGGGTGCTGATTGCCGGGGTGGCTATCAGTGCCCTGTCCTTCGGGCTTGGCTCCCTGGTAGGGGGGTAACCCCGGACCCTTCGGGGGCATAGGATGGCTCCGGAGGTGGTTTCATGGGAAGCCTGTTGGAAATAACCCTGGGCCTTCTGCTGGCGGTGGGCCTGCTTTGCCTGGGCTGGGCCTTGTTTGGCAAGCTGCTGACCCCGGTGCAGAACATGGGAGCCCCCATGTTTGCCCTGGTGAAGGGGGAGGGGGACGGCGAGGGGCTGGAACATACTCTGGCCTGCCTGGTCTGGCTTCGGGGCCGGGATTTGGCCGGGTGCCCCGTGCTGCTGGTGGATGCGGGGCTGAACGAGGAGGGGCTGCATCTGGCCCGGCTTTTGTGCAGCCGCTGGCCCGCTGTGGAGTTTTGCAGGTTGGAGGACCTGCCCGAGCGTATACAGGGAGGAACTCAGCCTGAAGGTTCAGGCTGAATGGACCCCGACCATGTCGGCAGGGCCGGCACACACATAAAATGGCCATGGCTTTCATGGCTGTTATGGATGAGAAGTATCATAGAAGGATGGATCATGTACCGATGGACGACGTTGCCCTGATAGAACTGGAAGGCACCGTATCAGCCGTTATTTTCCGAAATGAGGAGAACGGCTATACGGTGCTGCGCCTTTTGATGGAGCAAACCGAGGTGACGGTGGTGGGCTGTATCCCCGGCTGTGCCCCCGGGGAGGGGCTGAACGTTACCGGAACCTGGATGAACCACGCCAGTTACGGCCAGCAGTTCAAGGCTGAAACCGTGGCACGGCGGATGCCGGTGGGGGAGCAGGCCATTCTGGACTACCTCTCCTCCGGGGCGGTCAAAGGCATTGGCATGGCCACCGCCAAGCGGCTTTTGGTGGAGTTTGGGGAAGAGGTGCTGGAAATTTTGGAGGAGCGGCCCCAGGAGCTTTCCAAGGTCAAGGGCATCACCCGGAAGCGGGCCGTGGAAATCGGGGAGGCCTTTCAGCGGCAGCTTGGGATGCGGCTCTTGCTGGAATTTCTGGCCGCCAAGGAACTTTCCCCCCAGCTTGCCATGCCCCTGTACCGCCGCTACGGAAGCCGTGCCCTGGACACCCTGCGCCACAACCCCTATGTGCTGGTGGAGGAGGAGTTTGGGGTGGAGTTCGCCGTGGCCGACCAGCTGGCCATCGCCCTGGGGGTGGAGGGGGAGGACCCCCAGCGGGTGGAGGCCGGACTTCTTTTTGAACTGAGCTATAATCTGGACAACGGCCATACCTTCCTCCCCCGGCACAAGCTGCTGGGGGCCACCGGCCAGCTTTTGGGGCTGGAGGGGGAATGCCTGGGG